>CALLZX010000077.1 GCA_937858935.1 uncultured Ignavibacteriales bacterium
TATTTCCAGATGTTCGATTCTGTTCTATGGTACGTTCAAAAATATGTAGATGCAACTTCTTTAAACAATTTTGTTAATGGCCTACTTAGTGGTATCGGTATTAATATGAATTGGAAGTTTGATGTTGAACATGTAACGGTAATAAATGCGGGTACGATAATTTTTCTTCAATTAATTGTTTCAAACATTGTTAAACATACAAAAGCGCTGCCAACAATGATTGTGGGAATTGCAATGGGCACTATCGGGATGGCAATTCTTGCAATCGACACAAGCATCTGGGTGTTTATGCTTGGTATTACAATTTTTTCAATTGGTGAAATGACGGCACATCCAAAGTTTATAAGTTATGTTGGATTGATTGCGCCTGAAGATAAGAAAGCACTTTATCTTGGATATTCGTTTTTATACGGTGTGTTAGGAAGTTTTGTTGGTGGAATACTTGGTGCAAATCTTTATGTTCACTTTGTTGATAAACTAAATCAACCTAGTACACTCTGGATTATTTTCAGTTTAATTGGTGTGGTTACAATTATTGGTTTATTACTTTATAATAAATTTGTAAGCCCAAGAAAAGCCGTTTAGTTTTACTACTTATTAAAGGGACTCTTGATTGAGTCCCTTTAATAACCATTCATCAGGCAATTCAAATTATTTTCATCATTTCATTTCTTTACAAAATAAAAAGGATTAGTTTTAAACGGTGCTTAAGTAAAAACATGAATCTCAACCTTGTTTAATCGAGGAATTAATGATTGAGACGAGCGCTAAATTAAAATTCATCCTTTTTGCCGATGCTATACTACTTCTTCTGTGCATTGCAGGATTGATCAGCATTGATGAAAAAGCAAAACTTCCTTTTGAGCTGACTACACAGGATTCTCTTCTCTCTATTACAATTCAGGATTCAAATCCTTACGGATTATCTACCGGCGATAAACTTATTTCTGTTGATGGCTTTAAAGTCAACTTAGTTGAAAAAACCGAGTTTATTACTGACACAAAAAACATAGGGGAAAGTATTTCAATTGGTGTTCTTACAAAATCAGGGCAAATAAATTTACGCGTTGTTCTTACAAATTATTACAGTGCTTTTTATCTGATTAGCACAGCCGTTATTGCTTTATTGTTTTTTGTTATCGCTGTATTTGTTTTACTTAAAAAATCTGAAATGAAGGCTGCTCATGTTTTTCATTGGGCAAGCATTTGCATGGCAATAATGATGTGTATGACCTGGTCTAATCTTAATACATTATCATTTCTCTCCACATATTTTTTCAGGATTATACTGCTTATTTCATATGTTGCAACACCTGCATTTTTTGTTCATTTCACTTTGGTATTTCCTAGAGATAATACATTAAAATGGAAAAATCTTCTCAGACTAAATTATTCTGTGGCGGTTATCTTGGCATTAATAAACAGTTACTTATTTATTTATTCATTATCAGCTAATAGTGACAAAGCAATAGATAATTATTTAACCGCATTTAACATTTTAAGAATATACTTAATCGTTAGTGTAATACTTTCTATCTTTTTTTCCAGCACTGCATTTCTAAAAGAAAAAGGGAAAGTGGAACGACAGCAATTAAAATGGCTTTTATTTGGTTTTATTATTGGTCCATTAAGTTTTGTGATCCTATGGGTTTTACCGATTCTTTTTAATGGAAAAGCATTAATCCCTGAAGAAATGATAATGATATTATTGTGTGCCATACCGATAACATTTGCTATTGCAATTATCAAATATCATATGCTGGATATAGATGAAGTCTTGAATAGAAGTATTGTTTATGGAATTGTAATATCATTACTCTTACTCATTTATTCAGTTGCTATCGGAACTTTTGTTACTTCCTTTCATGTGTCAGATCAATCTATTGTATCTGCTTTAGCTGCTGTCATATTAGCTCTTGTGTTTCAGCCACTAAAGACTAAGGTTCAGAAATTTGTTGATAAGAAATTCTTTAGAATTCAATATAATTTCAGAAAAGAGCTAAACAGGTTTAATTCCCAAATTAAAAACTACAATGAAATCAATTCACTTAGCCTTTATTTAATAAAAGAAATAAGTGCTCTAATTCCTGTAGAAAAAATTGCTTTCAGTGAGTTAGATACTCAAACAGGTAAACTTTTTATTCGAGCTCAAAATAATTTTGATCAGATCGCAAATAAAAGTCTTAGAATAAAACCAGAAACTCTGGAAAGAAAATGGTTTCAGGTTGCTGCTGTTAAAAATAAAGTTGAAGGCGAAGCAAACATTTCAACTATTTTCCAAAACACTTTGGTGCGTTGGAAAATAAATCTTGTGGTACCTATTAAATCTGTAAATGATGAACTATTCGGATTTATAATACTGGGAAATAAAAAGTCGGGTGCAAGATTTACTACCGAAGATGTGGATCTGTTAAAAGACATAGGGATAAATGTCGGATCAACCATTGAAAGGATACTACTTCAGGAACAGCTTATCCGCGAAAAACTAACTGCGGAAAAACTGGAAGAACTTAATAAGCAGAAATCAATGTTTGTCTCAACAGTTTCACACGATTTAAAAACTCCTTTAACTTCTATAAAAATCTTTGCCGAAATGCTTCTTGAAAATGAAAAAAGCCTGTCTGACAAATCAAAAAATCATCTTGAGATCATTGAAGGTGAGACCGACCGGTTAACACGCTTGATAAACAACGTACTCGATTTTTCTAAAATTGAAAAAGGGATTAAGGATTATTCTTATCGGGAAGTGCATTTTAATAAAATTGTTAAAAATGTAATCGAGCGAATGAAGTATACTTTAAAGATGAAAGGATTTAATCTAAAAACCAGATTTGATGATTTTAATGATTTAATTTTGGGCGATGCGGATGCAATTACCGAGGCGATTGAAAATGTTATTTCAAATGCTATTAGATTCTCAATCGATAATAAAGAAATAATAGTTGCAACATACTTCAAAGATGATTTTGCTTGTGTTGATGTAAGGGATAATGGCATAGGAATAAATCAGTCTGATATCGAAAAAATATTCGATCCCTTTTTCAGGTCGGATGATGCCAGATCAAAGAAAATAGAAGGAACCGGGTTGGGATTACCAATAGTTAAACATATTATAGAAGAGCACAAAGGTATTATAACAATTAATAGTTCACCAGAGCATGGAAGTACTTTTACTCTGTGTTTTCCTTTATTGTCTAACAATAAATGAGGTTACAATGAAAAGAATTTTAATCATTGAAGATGATCCGGCAATAAGAACTGGACTTAAAGAAGCTTTTACAACTGAAGGATATACAATATCAGAGGCAGAAACCGGAACTAAAGGATTTGAACTTGCAATTCATAATAATTTTGATTTAATAGTTTTGGATTTAATTCTGCCTGGCAAAGATGGAATTGAGATTTGTAAAGATCTAAGAAGTGGCGGAGTAAAAACTCCAGTTATTATGGTTACCAGCAGAAAGGAGGAAATAGATAAAATACTTGGTCTAGAAATCGGGGCAGATGATTATGTAACAAAACCGTTTAGCATTCGTGAACTTCTGGCAAGGGTAAAGGCTTTGATACGAAGAAGCACATATGAACCAGGTGACATTGAGGAAGTTGCTTTTGCTGATTTGAAAATCAACTTTAAAAAACAGGAAATGCTTAAAGGTAAAAATACGGTAAGACTTTCTGCAACAGAATATAGGATCCTCCATTATTTTATAGATCATGAAAGTGAAGTAATTTCTCGCGATAAATTTCTTGATGAGGTTTGGGGTTATGATTCTTATCCTACAACGCGCACAGTTGATAATTATATACTCTCATTAAGAAAAAAAATTGAAGATGATCCTGCAAATCCAAAACATCTTGTAACTGTTCATAAGGTGGGATACAAATTTGTAAAATAAGGAGTTCATGTGTTTTAATTTAGTTACTTATAAACCCATATGGTAAGCTGAATCTATTTAAGTATGGAGTAATTTTCCATTTTGGAATTCCTTTTCTTAAAATTGAATTACAGTAAAAAAAATTTATTAACTATTTTAGCATAACCAAATACAGAGAGTTTAGATGCCCTCCAGAAGAAATTTTATAAAAACAAGCAGCCTTGCAATTGCAGGATTATCACTTTCAAATCTTTCTTTTACAAAATCATTCGCACCAAAATCTTTTATTTCTAATCGGCCGCCTATCTCTGAAAGAAAATTTATTAGCGAAGCAGTTGAAGCTAAGATTGCCGAGATGAAAAAGACAATAAAAGATGAAGAACTTGCTTGGCTATTTGAAAATTGTTTTCCCAATACACTCGATACAACGGTTAATTATAAAATAATTAGCGGTAAACCAGATACATTCGTTATAACAGGTGATATTAATGCAATGTGGCTTCGCGATTCATCTGCACAGGTTTGGCCTTATTTAGATTTTATAAACGAAGACAAAAAATTAAAAGATTTGGTCGCTGGAGTTATAAATCGGCAGACTAAGTGTATTCTCATTGATCCTTATGCAAATGCTTTTAATGATGGGCCAGGTGAAAGCCAATGGAAAAATGATATTACAGAAATGAAACCTGAACTTCACGAACGTAAATGGGAAGTTGATTCATTGTGTTATCCAATTCGTCTTGCTTATGGCTATTGGAAAACTACAAAAGATGTTTCGGTATTTGATGATGATTGGAAGTCTGCAATGAAGCTTGTTCTTAAAACATTTAAAGAACAGCAGCGCAAGGACGGAAAGAGTCCTTATAGATTTATGCGAGAAACTGCCTGGGCAACAGATAGTCTGCCTCTTGGCGGATATGGAAATCCAATAAATCCAGTTGGCTTGATTGTTTCGTCATTCCGTCCAAGTGATGATGCTACAACATTTTCATTTTTGGTTCCATCAAATCACTTTGCCGTTGTTTCATTAAAACAGCTATCAGAAATGCTTACAGAAGTTTTAAAAGATACATCATTTGCTTCGGAGTGTGTTAATCTTGCAGATGAGGTTCAAGAAGCATTAGATAAATATGCCCAAGCAGAACATCTTAACTTTGGGAAAATTTATCCTTATGAAGTTGACGGATTTGGAAACAAACTTTTTATGGATGATGCAAATGTTCCAAGTTTATTATCACTTCCATATCTTAATGCAGTCTCTTCAGAAAACGTACTTTATAAGAACACCAGAAAATTTTTATTCAGTAAAAACAATCCATATTATTTTGAAGGCAAAGCCGGCAATGGAATCGGTGGGCCGCACGCGGGACTTGGTAAGATCTGGCATTTATCTGTAATAATGCGTGGCTTAACAAGTCAGTATGAAGATGAAATTGTTGATTGCATAAAACTTCTTAAGTCATCACATGCAAATACTGGATTTATGCACGAATCATTTGATAAAGATGATGCAACAAAATTCACTCGAAGCTGGTTTGCCTGGGCAAATACATTATTTGGTGAATTTATTTTAAAGGTTCAAAAAGAACATCCACATCTATTACAAAAACAATTTTAAATTTTATGAAACTACTGCAACTTGCTTTTATTGTTCTGCTTTTAATAACTCACAATATCTTCGCACAGGATTACACACAATTCGTTGACCTATTTATTGGAACTGATTATCACGGGCATACTTATCCAGGAGCAACGGTTCCGTTTGGAATGGTACAACTTAGTCCTGATAATGGTAGAAACGGTTGGGATTGGAGTTCCGGATATCATTACTCTGATAGTATTATCGTTGGTTTTTCTCATACACACTTAAGCGGAACTGGAATTGGTGATTTGTGCGATATTCAATTTATGCCAGCAACTTTTCTAAATAATATTTCTGATGAAGAAATTATTAAACAGAAATTCATTTCTAAGTTCGATCACCAAAATGAAAAAGCAAGCGTGGGATATTATACTGTTTTATTAACAGATTACAATATTACTTCAGAATTAACTGCTGCTCTTCGTTCGGGATTACAAAAGCACATTTTTAACAAAGATGGAAAAGAATTTGTTCAGCTTGATTTAGGATATTCTAAAAATTGGGACGATCCAACGGAAACTTTTATCAAGATTATGGATGATCATACAATTTGCGGTTACAGATATTCAACTGGTTGGGCAAAAGATCAGCGAGTTTATTTTTATACGCTGTTTTCAAAACCAATTACAAAATCTTTTTTAATTCAAGATAGTGCATATATTAAAACTCTTAATGAAGTAATTGGAAAAACAACAAGAGCAATATTTCAATTTGATCTAAAAACAAATTCAGAATTGCTAATTAAAACAGGGATATCATCTGTTAGTATTGAAAATGCAAAACTAAATCTTGAAAACGATATTGAAGACTGGGATTTTAATAAACTAAAAAACGCTGCAACTTTTCAATGGAACAAAGAATTAAGTAAGATCGAAGTAAAATCTTCAAATGAAGATTATCTTAAAACATTTTACACCGCCTTTTACAGATCAATGCTTGCACCAATAGTTTTTTCTGATGTAAATGGAGAATACAAAGGGGCTGATGATAAAATTCATAAAGCTAAGGACTACACCAAGTACAGTATTTTTTCTTTGTGGGATACATTTCGTGCTGAGCATCCTTTGTTTACCGTTGTTCAACCTGAACGTGTAAATGATATGATAAGCTCAATGCTATCTCATTATAATGAGTATGGTTTGCTTCCTGTCTGGGAACTTCTTGGAAATGAAACAGGAACTATGATTGGTTATCACTCTATTCCTGTAATTACTGATGCAATTTTAAAAGACTTTAAGGATTTTGATATTAATCTTGCTTACGATGCAATGAAGAAATCTGCAATGCAAGATCATTTAGGATTAAACTCGTATAAATCACTCGGCTATGTTGCAGATGATAAAGAAGTTGAATCAGTTTCAAAAACTCTTGAGTATGCTTACGATGATTGGTGTATTGCTCAGGTTGCAAAATATCTCGGTAAAGAGGAAGATTATAAATACTTTTCAAATCGTGCTGAGTATTACAGAAATCTATTTGACCCATCAACAAACTTTATGCGTGCTAAATTAAGCGATGGCAAATGGAAAACTCCATTTAATCCAAGATCATCTGAACATAGGAATAACGAATACACTGAAGGAAATGCCTGGCAATATTTATGGTCTGTTCCACAAGATGTTGAAGGTTTGATAAATCTATTTGGAAGCGAAGAAAAGTTTACTGAAAAACTCGATTCACTTTTTATAATTGATTCAAAACTTGAAGGCGAAAATCCAAGTTCTGATATTTCTGGAATGATTGGACAATATGCACAAGGTAATGAGCCGAGTCAGCATATATCGTATTTATATAATTTTGTTGGGCAATCCTGGAAAACCCAGAAACGTGTTAATCAAATTTTAAAAACACTTTATAATGATTCCCCTTCCGGACTTTGCGGAAACGAAGATTGCGGACAAATGTCTTCGTGGTATATTTTTAGTGCTTTAGGATTTTACCCTTTCAATCCTGCTGATCAAAACTATGTTATAGGTTCGCCTTTGTTTGATGAGGCAACAATAAATCTTTCTGATGGTAAGAAATTTCTAATCAAAGCAAATAATCTTTCAGATAAAAATATTTACATAAATTCTACAAAGCTTAACGGAAAAGAATTAACAAAAAGTTTTATCACTCATAAAGAGATTATTAATGGCGGTTTACTTGAATTTGAAATGAGTGATAAGCCAAATAAAGAACTTTGGAATTCTTCGATTTCATTTCCTCCTTCAATGACTGAAATAAAACCAAATGACGAGATCAATAAAAATGAATACGCAGAAAAAGTAAAACAAGAATTTCTGCACGCCTGGAATGCTTACAAAAAATATGCTTGGGGACAAGATCAATTAAAACCTTTAAGCAAAACCTTTCGTAATTGGTATAATGAAAGTTTATTGATGACTCCTGTTGACGCATTTGATACTATGGTTTTGATGGGGCTAAAAGAAGAAGCAGCCGAGACAAAAGAATTGATATTTAAAGATCTTTTATTTGATAAAAATATTTCTGTTCAAAATTTTGAAATTACAATTCGTTTGCTTGGTGGATTGATCTCAGCTTATCAACTTGATGGAGATAAAAGATTTTTGGATTTAGCTGAAGACCTTGGAAACAGATTGCTCCCTGTTTTTAATTCTAAGACAGGAATGCCCTACCGATATGTTAACTTACAAAACGGTGAACTTCGTGACAGCATAAACAATCCTGCAGAGATTGGAACACTAATGTTAGAGTTTGGAATGCTAAGCAAGCTGACTGGAAATCCAGTTTATTATGATAAAGCAAAACATGCAATTACAGAACTATATAATCACAGATCTAAAATTGGTTTAGTTGGAACACAAATAAATGTTGAAACGGGTAAATGGACAAATAATGATTCACATATAAGCGGAATGATCGATTCCTATTATGAATATCTTATTAAGGCTTATTTATTATTTGATGATGAAGATTTTAAAGCAATGTACGATGAAAGTATAACAGCTGTAAATAGATTTCTGTTGGACTCAACCATTACTGGGGTTTGGTATGCGCACGCTGACATGAATACCGGAGAAAAAACACAAAGTGTATTTGGCGCGCTCGATGCATTTATGCCTGGGATGCTTGCTCTTGGTGATGATCTTAAGACTGCAGAAAAAATTCAGGAAAGTTGTTATAAAATGTGGACTCACTTTGGAGTTGAGCCGGAAGAAATGAATTACAAAACATTTGAAATAACTGCACCTTATTATATTTTGCGACCAGAAAATATTGAATCAGCATTTTATCTTTATCGTAAAACAAAAAACCCAAAATATTTACTAATGGGCAAAACATTTTTTGACAGTATAGAAAAATATTGTAAGCTCGATGAAGGTTATGCTTCTTTGAAAAATATTATGAGTAAAGAGAAAATGGATTCAATGGAAAGTTTTTATCTTGCAGAAACGCTTAAGTATCTTTATTTGATATTTGCACCGGAAGAAGCTCTTGATTTACAAAAATTTGTATTTAATACCGAAGCACATCCATTTAAAAAATTGAGCAATCAAAATGACTAATGATTCCTGGAATTGGCAGCCTGGAAAGGTTAACATTCAAAATCGTTATTTTGAGTTAAAGTACGGTTTCGATCCCATCCCCGTGACACGAATTGGAATAGGGTCAAATCGGAATTTTATAGTGGAGTTTCTACTAAATGTAAATGATGATGTAGATAAATTAAAAGAAATATTTAGTGAAGCGCTATGGGAAATTGAACTTTACTTAATAAACAACAGTGAACCCGATCCGATTGAATATATGATTAACCACACAAAGAAATGTGCTAACATGTATTCTAAAATTCACTGGAGATATTATCCTCTAGGTTCAATACGGCCAATCTTTTTAGGAAAAGTAAATTCCATCCCCGAATCATTGGACTCATTCAAGAAACTATTTTCAAAATTAATAGACTAGTTATCTTTGAATGCATATTCTTCAATTAATTAGTTGTTGAACTAATACTTTTTACATTTCTATGACAACTGGATAATTGTCCTGATTTAATTTTTTATTCAAAGACTTGGATGATTATGAATATTTTAAAAATCAAAATATTATCTAATGTAATCTGCAAAGGATTCATACTCCTGTTAATTCTATTTCCCAAAACAATCAAAGCTCAACAAGACTCTGTTTATGATTCTGATCTTGAGGTTTTTCCTATTATTAATTATGATTCTGATGCCGGGTTTGGTTATGGGGCTAAAGCATTTCTATTTAACCAAATGGGATTGAAAGAAAGTTACGATCTGATACTTTACAATAGCACTAAGGGCGAAAGATGGTATAGGTTTGTCTTTTCAATTATGGATATTCAAAAAAGACAAGGTCAGAAATATCCGCTAGCATTGGATCTAATTGTTGATTACGATAAATGGATTAACTATCGATATTATGGAGTAGAATATTTTTATGAACGGGACAGCTTACTTGAATATGAAACTTATACACGAGAACCATTTGAAATTTCAGCTGTAATAAGTAGCGCATTTACAAAAACATTTGTAGTAAACGCTGGATTAAAATATAGAACTATAAGCAGTTACAATTTTGATACAAATGGTGAACTTCAAAAGTTTGATGGTTCATTTAACAATAGATTTATCAATACACTTTCCCTTCTGGCTATTGTTAGATGGGATAGCAGAAACAATTTTATAAATCCAAATAAAGGCACAGTATTGCAAATTGATGCAGAGTACGCACCGGATCTTTCATTCACTAACGAGAATTATTTTAAACTTGGCGTAACATTTCAAAACTATTTTACTTTACTTCAACCACAATTTGTTTTTGCTTCAAGATTTGTTGGCCAAATAATATTTCCAGATAATGTTCCAATACAACTGCAGCTTCCAATCGGTGGGAACAACACTTTAAGGGGTTTACCGCAAGACAGATATCTTTCCGCCTCTACACTTATAATCAATAATGAAATTAGATTTCCTATTTGGTGGAGATTCGGTGGAATAGTTGGATTAGATATTGGTGCAACTGGTTCAACAACTGATTATGAGTTTTGGACACAACAGTTATCCGGCTGGATTGTAAATCCTGTTTTAGGACTTCGATTCTATATGGATAACTTCATTGTACGTTTTGATGTTGGATTTGGGAGTGAAACAACAGGAATTTATTTCAACTTTGGACATATTTTTTAATTAGCAATCAATATTTCTCTAACATTCTTTTGACATTTCTATGACAACTTTTTTCTTTGTTAAAGCCAATTTACTATCGTAATAATTCAAACTTTAACAAACAAAGGAGTACTGAAATGCAAAACATATTTTATACTTTTGCTGCCTTCATAATTTTTACTTCACTTATTTTTTCACAACCTCAGCCATTAACGATCCTTCATGTTAATGATTCACATTCAACTCTTGAAGCTATTGGGCCAAGAGATGCAAATCTTAAAGGGACTTTAGGCGGAGTTTCCAGAGTTGCAACTTTAGTGGGTATGACCAAAATGACAGAACCAAATGTTTTGTTCCTTCACTCAGGTGATATTTCGATCGGTGATGTTTTCTTCAACAAAAATATTCAAGTTCCGGAACTTCAAATTCTTGATGCAATCGGGGTGGATGCTATGACACTTGGTAATCACGAATTTGATTTAGGACCAAGCACTTTGCTTTATGCATTTAGTCAATCTTTTCTTACTCCGAATGACGCTTTTCCAATATTAACAGCAAATGTAGATTTTTCTGATCCAACTATAGTTGCACTGGAAAATTATGTTGATGAATATACAATAAAAGAATTTGGAGATTTAAAAGTTGGAATATTCGGATTAACAACGCCTGCAACAAATTTACTTTCAAACCCTTCGCCCGCTATTGTAAGTGAAGACATAATTACAATTGCTGCTGCAATGGTTGGCACGCTGCGTACTGTTGAGAATTGCGATGTAGTAATTTTACTATCACATCTCGGTGTTGCATTAGATCAAATTATTGCAAGTAATATTCCTGGAATAAATGTAATAGTTGGCGGACATGATCATTATAAATATGAGGAGCCAATAACCATTTCCAACATTGGCGGAATAACATGGATTGTTCAGGCAAGATCCAATTATATGAATGTTGGAAAAATGAATTTACTTATTGATGGAACAAACGTTCAGTTAGTTGACTATCAACTAATACCGATTGATGAGAATATTCCTCAAGAGCCAACTGTACAAGGAATCGTAGATTATTTAATAACTGATCTTGAAATTACTTATCAAATTCCATTTTTTACCCAACCAATGGGTTATGCAAGTTCTTTCTTTGAAGAAGAAGCAACTGATCTTCTAAATCTCGGCACACACGACACACCACTTGGAAATTTAGTCGCAGATGCTTTCCGTTCATTAACATCTACAGACATAGCATTGCAGGCGGGAGGATCAATTGCACTTCCTATTTGGGAAGGAACATTTACTGCCGGTGATTTATTCAGAGCAAATGGATATGGATTTAATGAGACAAACACACTTGGTTTTCAACTTGCAACTTTTGATTTAACTGGAATGGATATTTTAACAGGAGTTACATTCGGACTTTCTGAGATAGAAATGAATGACGAATTCCTAATTCAGGTATCAGGAATGGAATATACTTATGATGGGACAAAACCAGCAGAAGAAAGACTAGTTTCAGTTAAAATAAACGGATTACCAATTGATCCAACAGCTAATTATTCTGTTACTGCAAATGAAATGGTTTTAGGAATACTTGCTTACATCGGAATCGTCCCTTCAAATGTAAACATTATGACAGGTGTTACAGAATTTCAAGCTTTATCGGCATATGTAATGCAACAAAATAATTTTATCCAACCAAAAACTTTAGGAAGAGTATTAAATGTTGGAGACCAAAACTCAAGAAGCACTATAGTAGGTGCCGGATGGATGAATTCTAATCAAGGGAATTATATGCTCGATAAACTCCTTTGTGATAAACTGTTTTTTGAGTTTCATATGATTGACCGAGGTTTGATGTATCAGCCGACCGGAAAAGTAACCATAAGATTGCATCAAGCAAATTTAACATTCAAAAGCAATGTGTGCGAGTGGCTGTTAATGCAAAACAAAACTGCAACCTTAACGGGTAACGGCAAAATAAATAATCAAGGAAATTATGGATGCCTGCTAGTTGCAAATGATCAGCCCGATAAACTTAGAATTGTCATCTGGGATAAGAATGATGGGGATAGAATCGTTTATGATAATCTAACACCACAAAACATTCAAGGTGCAATTGTAATGTTTGACAGATGCATACTTTCTAAAGAGGGCGATGATAATATGCTAACTGCTCCTACCGAATTTGTGCTTAAACAGAATTATCCGAATCCTTTCAATCCTGTAACAACTATAACCTACTCTATTCCAGAAGCAGGAAATGTTGAGATGAAAATTTATGATATTCTGGGAAATGAAGTTGCCACTTTAGTAAAGGAAGTAAAAGCACCTGGCACTTACTCTGCAGTATTTGATGCATCTTCATTTGCAAGTGGTATTTACATGTACATGTTAAGAACTAACAACTTTGTTCAAACAAAGAAGATGACGTTAATGAAGTAAAACTTGATTGGGCCTCCCATATTATGGGAGGCTTTTATGTTTTAAGTTTAACTCTAAAGGAGGAGTTATGAAAAAGATTTTTACAATTTGTTTTATAACAATTTTAATATTTATGATGCTTTCTTGTGCAGCATCCTTGCCACCAAATTCTTATATCCGAAGTCAATATTTCAGCATAACAACTCCTTGTGAAAAAGATTGGAATGAGATTAAAGGTAATAATTTAGAAAACGATGAGATCATTTGGTTACAAAAGGGGCACGGACCGGGAAATTTATCAAAAGCAGAGCATCCTATAAAAACACTATTTATTCAGAGAAGAACAATCCAAGACAATATAGATAATACAGAACTGTTAAACGCCACACTTTATGACAATGTGCAAAGTGATATTAAAATATTTGTTGATGATTTGAGCGGGAGATTCGATTTAGATGATTTCCAGTGCAATCCCATCAAATCAAAAGATCAACTTATTTACCATTTCACTTATAACGTATCCATCCATTTTGATAGTTTAGACCCTAACACTCCTCGTATACCAGAAAAAATTCCTATGGGAACTGGAATTGGACAGTATTACATATATTTACCCAAATTTTATAAAGAGTGGAATTCTTATTATTTGTTTATCTATGATGAATATCCTTTAAATCATTCAAACGAAAAGAATCTTAATATTTCTAAGAAAGCAGAAATAACTAAAGATTCAATTAAATCGAGCTCTGAAATCGATACTGAAATAAAATTTGAATTAACTGAATTTATAAAAGGTTTTTCATGTGTTGAAGATTCTTTGAAAAAATAAAATAATTTATTTGTACTAATTAACATTAATCTGAAGAACTGATAGCCTTGTATTTCGGAAGATTGCTAGCAGACGATTTTGTGCTGACAAGAAAGATGATCCGAATGAAGTAAAACATTACTTATTTTTTGATCTGACCTCTATCAATGATTGTTGCTAGGGGTTCTTATTTGACGAGTACAAATTAATTGATTTCAATTTTTTACCATTTTATGACAACCCTGCGAAAGGAAATGATTATGTTACTCCCAGAACCTATAAGAGTGATCAGATGAAAAAAATAAAACTGCTTCTTTTATTATTATTTGTATCAAGTATTTGTTTGGCTCAACAAAAAGACACTACTAGAGTAATAGTTCCATCTGACACTTTAAAAATTGTTAAGATAACACTTAGCGATAATTCAATTTTATTTGGTCAAATATTAGCTGAATCGGATACTTTGATTGAATTTAAATCTTCGGCAGGATTATTTATAAATTTTAGACCGGAACTTATTAGAGAGAGAGAATACCTGAAAGGGGTAACCGATGATGGAAAGTATGTAAGATATGATCCAAGCAATTCCAGATTGTTTTTCTTTCCAACTGCAAGAACTCCCCAAGCGGGCAGTGGATATTTTTCTGACTACGAATTACTGTTTCCGTTTCTTTCAATTGCAGTAACTGATTTTTTAGTTTTAAGCGGTGGAATGTCTATTGTGCCGGGAGCATCAGATCAGCTTATATTTATCGCCCCAAAGATTAGGGTCTTTAATTCAGAAAATTTCTGTGCTTCAGGTGGATTGCTGTATATAAATATTCCGGAAGAGGTTGACAATGTTGCATTGGGATATGGAGTCATAACAATAGGGACACAAAAAGCTGCATTTAGTTTGGGTTATGGAACACATATTTCCAGCAACGATGAAGGTGATCTTACAGGCTTAGTTATGATAGGTGGAGATATACAGCTATCCAACAGCGTAAAATTAATGAGTGAAAATTATATTCCTGTTGGAGTTGAAGATATGGATATTGTTTACTCATTCGGTGTGAGATTTTTTGGAGACAACTTGTCTGTGGATCTTGGCTTCTTTGGGGTAACCGCGGAAACTGAAGGGTGGCCATTTATTCCTTGGATTGGTTTTGCATATAACTTTTAGAATATGAAAAGGTTAACAGTATTTATATTAATTTTGCAGAAGAAAAATTATTTTATTGAGGTATGATATGAAAAAAATAATGCTTTCAATAGGATTTTTAAGCTTTGTTTTTTTTGCACTATTTGCCTGCACGACAATTCAAACACTTTATTTGCAGGATGTGGAAGTAACTGGACCAATTAATCAATCCGCAGTTCATATTACCGATAGTACTAATGCTCCTTCAATAACAATTTCGGCCCGGTTTTCTTACAACCCGGAAAAAGAAATAAAAGCTAAAACTGATGGAACTCCAAAAGTTAACTCTCAAGGATTCTATCAGGTAGATACAACCTTCTACAATGATGAAACTATTAAGTACACAAAAACTCCGGGTGTAAATAAATTTCCCTATCCTGTTGAAAATCTAACCTGGAAATTAGCTTCGTTTACTGCGGGACTCGATTTTGATTTTAAATTTTCAAGAAGCTTTGCTCTTTTTGCAGGTGTTAATTATGCTGGAGTTAATAACAAATCATTATGGGGTGGTACATTTGGGTTAGGAGTTTTTGGTGTTGAAAACGAAATGGCATTTCGGCTTGATGCTGGTTTACATATCCAAAACATTACATATGATGCTTACACAATTGCAGAAATTATGCAAACTGATTTTTGGGGTTCTACAGAAGAATATGTGCTTTTCTACCATGACATCGATGAATCAACTCACTTCGACCCTTTTATAAACTTTACATTTAATACTGCTAAAAGAAATTGGATTATTAATATATTTATAAACGGAGGATATAGTGTTCAGTCATTATTAGACTTTGAACCCAAAACCATTGACTATGCATGGTTTCCTTTGCCACCTTATGTTTTTAATACAACAACAACTTATGATTACCGTGGTGAAACAACTACAGGATTTATTCATTTTACACCTGGCGTTTATTTCAACGCAGGTGAAAAAAGCCGGATCATTTTTGGAGCAAGATTTTTTTATGAAACTCAACTAGAAGACGCTACACAGAATTTATTTATTCTTCCAATGCTGCAGTTTGATTTTAAATTGTAAGAATAATGTAAATTAGATTTCGTTTTCTGAATTATAATCTTTCACTTTAAATTCATCGTAAAATCTATTTGTTATTAACATAAAACCTATGCCTGCAACGGCACCTAGAATAATCATTGAATTTCCAATTGATAATTGCTTATACAAGAATTCAAGATTAAAATAATAACTAAATCTAAAGTAAACCAATTTACCAGTATGAGAAATAAGATTCCCGAAACCCGCTCCGAAGAAAGCAAACAATAAAATCTTTGAAGTCTTATAAACAATTCTAAACTGTGAATAACTTGTTGCAACTTCTTTTATCAAACCGTAAACAGAAAATATTCCAACCACCATCCAGAAGAATTCACTGTTGCCGATAAAATCAGGAATAAGGAATATGGTTATAAGTAAAATTACCAAACGAAAAATAATTGTAACATACAGTTGTGGATAATCCAGAAAACTAAGTTTACCAACAAGAGAATCATTAATACTTTTTGTGATGCTGTTCTTGTTTACGATTTCAGCCTTCTCAAATCCACAGCTCGGACAGTCTTTTAATTCGTGTTCGGATTTCTCTCCGCAATTTGGGCAGATGTTTGTATACATTTTTCTTTAGTGAACATTTTTAACCAAATATCTTTTAATCTTTTGTGTTGTTGTTTTTTCAAACTCACTGTCTCTTACGTAAAATTTTCGTATTTGCTTAAAGGCAGGCAGTTCTTTATTTGTTTCTTTAACTGCTTCGCCAATAATATCATTTACTAACTCTGGAGTTATTTTAACTTTATTTTTTTCCGAGTATTCGATAAACGCTTCTGCATCTGTTACAATTTGTACAGCAATTATTTCAGTGTGCTTTTCATCCTGTTCTCCATAAACCATGCTTTCTTGCACAAATGGGTTTCTATTTAAAATATCTTCAATCTCTTCAGGAAAAACATTTTCTCCGCTTTTAGAAATGATAACGTTCTTCTGCCTTCCATTTATATGCAAGAATCCATCATCATCAAAGAAACCGATATCTCCTGTTTTAAACCAGCCATTATCAAAAGCTTCATCAGTTAATTTTTGATTTTTGTAATAACCAAGCATTACGCTGCTGCCCTTAATATATATTTCTCCAATCCCCGCTTCATTAGGATTATTGATTTTAATATCGAGACCAGGTAATGGCAGTCCCGCAGCATTATCTTTAAAACTATACAAACGATTTAAGGCAACAATTGGTGAGGTTTCTGTAAGCCCATATCCTTGAACAAAATTAAATCCGAGTTCACGTAGACCTTTTGCAACTTTTGGATCCGGTGCAGCACCTCCCGCAATAAATAACCTTATATGTCCGCCAAATTTATGATGCAGTTCTTTAAAGATTAATTTCTTAGAACTCTTCCAGCCAAATGATTCAAAAATATTTGTAAGAGAAATTAGCGGCGGAACAATAACTGATTTTAATTTGTCTTCCTGAATTCCTTTATAGATCTTCTTAAACATTTTATCATACAAGAGCGGGACACCAAGCAGGATTGTTGCTTTTACTTTTTGTAAATCATCAACAACTGTCTTTAATGATCTTGCGTAGTGAGCTGAAGCTCCAGCATACAAAGGACAAAGCAACCCGCAAGTACACTCATATTTGTGATGAATTGGAAGGACGGAAAGAAATCGGTCTTCGGGTATAATCTGTATCATACTGGTCATGGCCATAAGATTTGAAGCAATATTCTTTTGTGTAAGCATAACGCCTTTTGCTCTGCCCAGAGAACCGGATGTAAAAATGATTTCTGCCATAACATCAGGATTTATAAAAGGCAATCTTTCAATTGATGCTGATTGTTTTTCAATCATTTTTGTCATCGAAAGGATTCCGTCTTTATGTTCTTTCGAATCCATATTGATATAGTATTTTAGATTTAACAGAGAATCCCTTTTTTCTTTCATCAAGGGTTCAAATCCATCCGAAAAAATGATTGCCTTAGCTTCTGATTCATGTATGATATTAAGTATTTCATTATGGTTTAGATTCTTATCAACAGGAATAATAACCATGTTAAAACACATTGATGTAAAATATGTCATTGACCATTGTATACGGTTTTCACTTATAACGGCAATGTGATCTCTTTCTTTTATTCCAATTTCAAACAGTGATTTACCAAAACGTATTACATAATCATGCAGTTGTTTGTATGATACTCTTGCTATCGGGTTGTCTGCTAAATCTTCAAGTGCCAGTTTATCACCATAAACTTTTGCTGATCTTAAAAGCATATCTTGTATTGAGGTTATGCTAGGAACAACATATCGTGGATATTCTTTGACCATTTTATTTTTCCTTATCTATAGAGTTTTCTGAATTGAAACAGCACCACGAAGATCATCCATCTGATAACCAGTAGCCTTATCATCAGGATATTTATTATTTAAAATTAACTTCACTTCAGGTCCAATATTTTCAACAGTTCCATGGCATCCCAGACAGGGTGCTTGAACAATTATTGGCTTTAAATACCATACATTTTTAATTCCATCTATATCAACAACATCATAATACTCAGTTGTTTCGCTAAGTTTACCGGATGATTTTAATTCTTCAAAATATTTAAGAGCTTTGGCTTCAACCTCATCTGGTTTGTTATTAGTGTTTCTATACTTAAAGGACACACGTTTGATATAAATTCCCTTATTAACACCATAATTATTTGTTAGAATTTGAGCGGTATCAGAACAAACAGAAACAGCACTAACAATTCCATTAGTTTGCATCTCTTTAACCAAAACAGATTTTAGGGATTCCATAAACTGCTTAGCATCGGTTCTTAATCCATTTTTAATTTGTTCGGTTAGTTCCGGCGTAGGTTTTCCACCGCATCCTGTAAGAAGAAAAAGAAATATTGATAATGCTGATAAAGAAATGATTTTTTTCATAATTCTCTCCTATAATTAAAATTATCAATTCCTGATATTAATTTAGCAATAAATATCTAACGTTAGATAAATAATATTTAAGTTTGAGCATATAATCTTATTGGATCTTTTGAATATAAAACGCGAACTAACTCAAAAAACTATTTTGACTTTCTGGATTCCCTTAGCGGCAACATGGCTAATGATGTCCATTGAAGGTCCATATCTTTCTGCATTAATTGCCAGATTGGCTGAACCAAAATTTAATCTTGCTGCTTATGGTATTGCATTTTCACTCGCATTAATTATTGAAGCACCTGTCATAATGATGATGAGTGCATCAACAGCGCTTGTAAAAGATAATCAATCATTTAAACAGTTAAAGAAGTTTAATTACATATTAAGCGCTTCGCTTACCGCAGCAATGGTAATATTAATTCTACCACCAATATTTTATTTTGTTACAGAGAATTTGATTGGCCTGCCCCGAGAAGTATCTTATTTAACTCACCTCGCTGTTATGATATTAATTCCCTGGCCCGGAGCAATTGGGTACCGGAGATTTTATCAGGGAATTTTAATTCGCAATAACTTAACACGGTTGGTCGCTTATGGTACTATCATCAGATTAATCTCAATGACAATAACCGCATTTATATTATACAAGTTTACAGATGTTCCGGGAGTTGTTGTTGGTGCAAGTGCTTTATCAGCAGCAGTTATATGTGAAGCAGTTGCCAGCAAAATGATGGTTAAAAACTTTCTTGTAAAATTAAGAGCCCAAGTAAATGAAACACAAAACGAATTGACTATAAAAGGAATTATAAAATTTTATTATCCGTTAGCGCTTACTTCGCTACTTACACTTGGCATTCAGCCTTTTGTAACTTTTTTTATCGGACAAAGCAGAATGCCGCTTGAGTCATTTGCCGTTATGCCGGTAGTAACTTCATTCGTTTTTATTTTTAGAGGACTTGGCTTATCTTTTCAGGAAGTTGTTGTTGCGTTGATAGGAGATAATATGGATGGTTTTAATCAATTAAAAAGATTTGCAATTAAGCTTGCTATGTTTGTTGCAGGAACATTAATGTTGATAGCTTTTACTCCGCTTGCAGAAATATGGTTCAGAGACGTTTCGGGCTTATCAGAATCATTAACTGAATTTGCTAAACTTCCATTAATGATTATGTCTTTCTTCCCTGCTTTTACAGTTCTAATAAGTTTTCAACGTGCTGTTTTAGTAAAAGCGAATGAAACAAAACAAATAACTTATGGAACGGCAATTGAGTTTGTTGGAATAATTGTGGTAGTTGCAATCTGCATAAAATTCTTTTCACTGGTTGGCGCAGTTGCCGCAACAATAGCGTTTGTTATCGGAAGAATGGCGGCTTGCGGATATTTGCTGCCGCCTACAATTTCTTCACTTAAAAAAACTAATCAATCAGTGTGAAGATTTGCTCAAAGGATTTTTTATCTCTTTGGGTAATGAATTCCCTCGGCTTACCGATCGCAACACAAGCTGCTAGTGTGTTTGGTGATTTGATACTGAGTAATTCTTCAAGTTCGTTACGTGCAATTAAAAGTCCAGAAAGCCAGCAAGCACCATATCCTAAATCAAATGCCGAGAGAATTAAATTTTCTACAGCGGCTCCGATTGATTGAATGTTAGGATAATTTCTCAATCTGTTTACATCTTCTAAACTTAACTCACGCCCTTTCAGTAATTCTTCAATCACTGTTTGATAAGGACTCATCTCAACAGCAATCAAAACCGGTGCATCCATAAAGAATGAGGAGAATCTTAAAACTTTGGCCTGAGCCATCATCTTTTCTTTGATATTCTCATGCGGAAAATATTCAAGAACTTTTTTCTGTACAATCTTCCCCATTTTTTCTATCATCTCTTCATTAGTAATTGCAATAAATTTCCACGGCTGAGAGTTATTAATACTTGGTGCAAGTCCGGCTCTTCTGATAATTTCCTTAATGTGTTCAGCAGAAACAGGTTCATCAGTAAATGTTCTAATACTCGCCCTTTTTTCTATTACGTCTTTTAATTCCATTTTAACTCCTGTTTAATAATGCGATAAAAAATGATTTTTTCTAAAATTATTGTGTTGATAATAAGATTTATTTACGGAATATTCTGCAACCAAAAATTGTTTTATTTTGTTAGTAAATATATATAGTAACAGGAATTTTTAGATGAAAATTGCGATTGTTTTTTTGCTTATAATCGGCTTAACCAGTTTATGGATTAAACTTAATCCTGATGATTCAACTTCATTGGCAAGGGTTAAAAATTTAAGTGAACCTGATTCAACAAATCATAACGGAGTAAATATGGACAATAAAGTTGTTAAGACTGATGAAGAATGGAAAAAAGAATTAACACCAGAAGAATATAGAATTTTACGCGAGAAAGGAACTGAGAGAGCATTCACAGGAAAATATTGGGATCATCACGAAATAGGAACTTATATTTGCGCAGCTTGCGGTACAGAACTTTTTGAATCTAATACTAAATTTGATTCAGGCTGCGGCTGGCCAAGCTATTTTGAACCAATTGACAGCAGCAGAATTATTTACAATGATGATAGCAGTTTTGGAATGAAGAGGACAGAAGTAATCTGTGCAAAATGCGATGGACATCTTGGTCACGTTTTTGATGACGGACCGCCCCCAACCGGTTTAAGGTACTGCATAAACTCCGGCTCAATGAAGTTTATTAAGAAAGAAAAATAGTTGTCTGAAAAGTTTTAAACCATATCTTTCAACTTCAAAATAAAAAAATTATCAGAGGTAATTAGTGAGTAATACTACAAAGTCAGATAAGCAAAACGGAGTTAATAACACAAGTTGGAAATTTCCAAAAGCATTTTGGACAGCAAATATAGTTGAGCTTTTTGAGAGAGCGGCATATTACGGAGTGTTCATTGCCATCACTCTTTATCTTTCACGCATAGTTGGATTTGATGATATTGAAGCTGCCTGGATTGGTGGAGTTTTTTCAGCAGGCCTATATTTTCTACCTCCTTTTACCGGAGCCTTCGCAGATAAAATTGGATTTAGAAACGCCATCATACTTGCCTTTGCACTTTTATCTGCGGGATATTTTGCACTTGGTGCGATGCCGTATAAAGCTGTTGTGCTCCCATCACTGGTTGTTCTCATGTTTGGGGGATCGTTTATAAAATCTATTATTACTGGAACAGTTGCAAAGACAACAACAACCGAAACAAGGGCAAGAGGCTATTCAATATTTTATGGTATTGTAAACGTCGGAGCTTTTCTGGGTAAAACTTTTGCATATCCAATAAGAATCGAATTGGGATTAACTGCAATCAATTACTTTTCTGCATTGATGAGTTTTATTGCACTTATCGTGGTTATTTTGTTTTATAAAAATGTTAGTGCAGATGGCGAAGGAAAATCAGTAAAAGAAGTTTGGGGTGGATTTGTCAGGGTTGTAACAAATATGCGTTTACTTACTTTGATTTTTATTGTTACGGGATTCTGGATAATTCAACATCAGCTTTATGCAACAATGCCAAAATATGTTTTAAGAACTGTTGGCGAGCAAGCTTCACCCGAATGGATTGCAAATGTTAATCCTGCGGTTGTAATGGCTCTTGTTATGTTCATAACTCATCTTATGAAAAATGTGAAAGCTGTTTCCTCTATGGCAGTAGGTATGTTTCTTATGCCACTATCCGCTTTGCTAATGGCCTCCAGTAATTTACTTGAGGGTATTACCGGGCAATCTGTTTCAATTTTGGGGTTATTCAGTGCTCATCCAATTACTGTTATGATGATAGCTGGAATTATGGTTCAAGGTTTGGCAGAATGTTTTATTTCGCCTCGTTATCTTGAGTATTTTTCATTACAAGCTCCAAAAGGGGAAGAGGGATTGTATCTTGGATTCAGTCATCTTCACTCATTTCTATCTTCAATATTAGGGTTTGGAATTTCCGGATATTTATTAACCGCATACGCTCCGGATCCTGCTACTCTTTCTCCGGAACAACTTTTAACTGCGTATGATAAGTCTTATATGATATGGTATTATTTTGCAGCTATCGGATTAACTGCGGCAATTGCGCTGTTAATTTATCGATGGTACTATCAAAGAAAAGATTTGAGAACCGCTCGCGGTTAAATAAAAGCTGTCTAAAAAAGTCATTGCGAACGAAGTGAAGCAATCTTTTTGATCACTTCGCTTCGCTCGTAATGACAATTTAATTTAGTTCTTCTCTTCTTTCAACTCAGCAGCTCTTCCGCCAAGATGTTTGAAAAAGAATTGTTCCATCGCACCATAAAAATCAAATCTGTTTTCTTCATTTCTAAATCCATGTCCTTCGTTATCTTTAACCATATAAGGAACATCTATACCTTTTTTCTTTAACGCTTCAACCATTTGATCTGATTCAGCTTTATTTACTCTTGGGTCATTTAATCCCTGAGCAACTAATAATGGAGCTTTAATATTATCAACATGAAAAACAGGCGATGCATCTCTTAAAAGCAAAGAATCCTTTTGTGGATGTCCAACCATTTCATAAAGCATTTCTTTGTATGGCTCCCAATAAGGTGGAATTGATTTTTGGAATGTGAACAAATTAGATACTCCAACGTAATCAACACCGCAAGCATAAAGTTCTGGTGTAAATGTCAGTCCAGCTAATGTTGCATAGCCGCCATAAGATCCACCGTATATTGCAACACGTTTAGGATCTGCAATTCCTTGATCGATTAACCATTTAACTCCATCAGAAATATCATCCTGCATTGTCTTGCCCCACTGTTTAAAACTCTTCTCCCAAAATTCTCTTCCATATCCTGTTGAACCACGGAAGTTCATTTGAAGAACAGCATAGCCTCTGTTTGCAAGAAATTGTACTTCGGGATTAAATCCCCAAGCATCTCTAGCCCACGGACCACCGTGAGGATTTATAACTACTGGAAGATTTTTAGGATCAACACCCTTTGGTAAAGTTAAATAACCATGAATTGTAAGACCATCTCTTGTTTTGTATGTAATTGGTTTTTGATCAGCCAAATCATTTTCGTTCAACCATGGACTAACATCTACCAGCTTACTTAGTTCTTTAGTTTTAACGTTATAGAAATAAAATGATCCAAGTGATTTATCACTGTATGTTCTTACTAAAAGCTTATCTTCGTTTTTATTTATTCCGGTTATTACAAGTTCTTTACCCGGTAGTTTTGATATTAAATCACTATAAATATCTTTAGTCTCTTTATCAAAGAAATGATATTCCTGTTTCCAGCCGGTATAGTTTGCAAACTCAATTACTTTCCTTTTGCGTGAGTAACTTAATCCGTTTACATCATAGTCCGGATTTTCATAAAGCACTTTTATTTCTTTTTTATTTGCGATGTCATATTCAACTATTGAGGCTTTGTCTCGGCCAATGTTAGAAGACACATAAAGGTTTTTATTATCAAAAGTAAAAAACAGAGGGGCAAAAGTTTCTTTAAATGTTGTTGTTAATAAAGGTTTAAATTCCTGATCTTCACTATCACGATAAAGAACGCTTGAGTTTACACCGTCTGTAGTGATTGCCACTCTCAGTTTTCCATTATGATCAGTTTGCCAGCCGGTTATGTTCCCTGGATTCTGTCCTACAACAGTCATATCACCGGTATTAACATTAATTCTATAAACATCAAACACCTGTGGATTTTCCTTATTCATCTGAATTAACATTTCATTCGGATTATCAACAAGATCGTCTACAACTCCTGCTCTAACTTTATCAAACGGTGTAAGATCTTTTTGATTTTTACCATCTTTATCAACACCGAATAATCTAAAATTCTCATCTCCCTTAGAATCCTGAACATAAATTATGCGGTTGTTTCCCTTCCAGAAATAACCTGCAATATCTCTTTCGGTTGCAAAAGTTACTTGCGTAGATTTATCTTCACCGATCTTTTGAACAAACACGTTCATTCTGGAATTGACTGGCTGCATAAAAGAAAGATAATCTCCATCCGGAGAAATTTGATATCCCCTTCTTTCCACATTACGGAAAAAATCTTTCATTGGGATTAGCGGAACTTCACCTGTTTGGGCAAATACGGATGCTGTAATAAGCATGAACAATCCTATAATAGTTAGTTTTTTCATTTCCTCTCCATCTAAAAAATTAAACAAACATTATTATTAAAATAATTTAACAGATAAAAATTCAATAATGACATAGAGAATACACTTAAATATACATAAGCGGTTATATCAAATGACAGCTAACCGATTACTGGTATAAAAAAGAGTAAAATAAATTTAAAATTTGAAGTGAATTTAAAATAAAAAATCCGTACCGAATTTATCGGTACGGATTGTATAAACAAAGAACTAGATTTTAGAAACCAACTGAAAGAGCAAAAACATGGTTTCCATCAAAGTATTGAGCTGTTCTATAAGCATAATCTACTCTCAATAGAATTCCATCAAGATTTACATTTACACCAGCACCGGCAGTTAAACCATATAAATATTGTTCACTGTCTACATCTGGAGCAAATTGATAACCTAATCTTGCAAAGAATTGATTATTGAAGCCATATTCAGCTCCAAACTTATATTCATCTTCTGAGAAGTTGTTATTTAGAAATACGCCTGCTAATTGAACAGCATTTTGTTCATCAAATTCGGCTTTATATCCAACACCCATTTCAAAAGAAGATGGCAGATCAAATTTTGCTGCTTCAATTTTAGTGTACTGCGGCGGACGATTCTGATCCTGCACTGATGAAAGAACAAGCATTCCAGAACCATCATATTGCATTTGTGGTCCAACATTTTTCATAGCAATACCAATGCTTAATCCTTTTATATCAGCAAGAGTATTGTATATAACGCCAACATTAAAACCAAAACCTGTAGAGCTAGCGTCTCCAAGAGTTTCAGTAATTAAGTTAGCTGTAAGACCAACAGATATTCTTTCTGTTAATTGGCGTGAGTATGTTAACCCTGCAGTTAACATTTGCGGGGAAAATACCGCTCCGCCTAATCCGTCAGGATCAGTGGTTGTGGTAACTAATATATCGCCAATTCCAAGACTTTTTAGACTTAATGCAACAACTCCAAAGCCTTCAATATTTGTAGCTACAGCACCATATTCTACACCAATATCTGCTAAATATGACATGTGTGAAAACATAACACTGGTAGAGTTTTGCATATTAGCCACACCAGCAGGATTCCAGAATATTGATTCTATACCCTGTGCTACTGCAAGATTGGCTTCACCCATTGCTATACCGCGCGGACCAACAGGAATAAGCAGCTGAGCAGCTCCTCCTGTACCTGTTCTATTTCCACCTCCAGCATATACATCAAGTGTAAGCAGGAGGGCAAGAACTATTATTAATAATCTAAATATATTTTTCATTTTTACTCCTATACTTTTTTACTTGATTTCATTAGAATCTATCAAGAATTTGTTGTTCCTGAATAACAGCTATTTTAAGGATTTTTGTCTCACCAAGATCAGGTAAATCAATATATGCGAGATACAATCCGCTTGCGACCGGTAATCCAGCTGTATTTGCTAAATCCCATCTTAGGAATTGATCAATATCATCCTTATTTATTGTTCTTACATGAACACCTGCAAGATTAAAGATTCTAATTGTTGCTTTTTCTGGTAGATGGCTAAACGTAACAAATTTGTTGTATTTATTAAGTTCTTCTGTATTTACACCATAATATGGATTTGGAAATACATTAATTTTATCCACCTGTGTTTTAGCAAGTTCATTAGAGAAAGATGAACCATTAGTGTTGAATAAATATTTATCCACACCAATTTGAATTGGGTTATCGTATGATACTGTGACAACATCACCAAGTGTATAGTTGGTTCCGTAAAATACAAGTACCCAGGTTGCTGGATCACGAAGTGCACCAGTTAATGGTGTAGTTGCATTGTAAGCAGAGTTTACAATAATTGCATACATTCTGTTAACTGGGTTCCAGGCATAAAATGGTTCCGCAGTTGGCGTTTGAATACGATCTCTAAACATTAAATTAACCTGAGTCTGAGTATCTTTATTCCAAACCTCAAATGGTACCCGAATCAAGAAAGGAGCAGTAGAACCCGGATTAGGATTAAGCGGGTGTGTAGCTAAACCAGCAGCACCTGTTACAGTAGAGAATATTGTAGCGAGCGAGCCTGTTCCTTCTCTAACTGTTATACGGGTTTGTCCGCCAACTACAGTAGTATCCCAAATTCCTGTAAATCTTAATTCATAATCTAATTGTAGTTCATCAATACTATAAGTACCAAATCCAAAGTTATCCGCTGCATAACTAGTTATGGTGCCACCAAATATTGTATAGTTTTGTATATCAAGATTACCAGTAGAAGAATTTGAAGATAATGTAGTCGGACTATTTGCCGGACTAAGTGTAAGTCTATCACCGCTGAAATTTATAGGAGCTTCATATACTACACTTACTCCTACCTGGAAGCCATCAACAATAGGATCTGCTGTTGTTGTTGGATTTAATTGTGCAGCATTAAAATCATCGCGTGGAGGGAATAGATACTCGCCGCCGATAATACCTTGGTTTTCAAGAAGAACTGTACTAGTTGTAACATCTCTTAAATTCCAATACTTTGCTGTTCTGGTTAGATTAGCAATAGTAGAAACTGTTGTTGTTCCTGACGCATCAATAGGCCCCCCTGCCCAACCGTCATCAACAATAACCCAGTCAACAGCAAGAGGTAAATTAGCAGGTTCGATATAAACAATCCATTCTTCAGTTCCTTCAAAAGCACCATTACCAGTTAATGATCCAGAGACATCACCAAAGTTGATTGTATTGCCAACAATTTCTGGAACGATTATACCGCCATTTGCAGCATCATGATTCAATGCTTGAAAGGTTGGAGCACTAAGAATATTTACACCAGCAGGGAAAGTCATTGAAAGACCATCGCACCAGTCACCGTCAGCTGATACTAGATTTAACAAGCAATGAAGCTCCACTTCACCAGAAGTGCCATATACAGCGGCTATATCTATTGAAGATCCTGTTAATGTATCCGGGCCCATATTTCCGTCAACTACGGCAGCAGCAACCCAGTCACCATTCTGATCTCTTATCTCTGCACGCTGTGTAAAGAACACTTCGTAATTATGACCTGTTGTTGCAGCAGGATCAACCACACTAACTGTTGGACCGCCATCTGCAGTTCCTTCATGTGTTATTGTAACTGCGCCACCTGATTCATCACCGTATGTAACACCTGGATTTGGAGTTTGTGGAATAACAGTAAGAATAGCAATTGGATTTTCAAGATTATTTGGAACAGCTGCAAGATCAGGATTATAACTATATGCTGTAACCGCAAAGTAATACTTAATTCCGTTTACCAACGGAATTCCGCCATCAACAGCATCATTTGTTATAGAAATAAATCGTCTAATTCCAGTATCGTTTCCAAACTGAACAGGATATTTAATTACAGAGCCTGTTTTTACATCAAAAACAAAATCCGAAATTTTTCCAACTGCATCAACAATATCATAAGTGGCAATTCTAATACCTTCTGACACCTGAGATGAAGCAGTAGGCAATTGATATATATTGTATCCCTGGAAGGAGTGTCCCTTTTTGTTAAAGGTTTCAGTAGCTTCAACTTTTGCTGTATTCTTTGACCAGTCAAGTATTATTTCTCTATCTAAAGAAGTAACAGAAACTTCCGGTGCCGGTGGAGCTGTTGGAAGATCAAAGAAGTTATTGTAAGCTACTTGTGCCTGAGCATCATAAAACTTTAAAAGTCCTAATGCTGAAAGTCTATCAACACCAGGTATTGCACCTGCAACTATTTCAGCAACTACTACTTCCTGGGTATCACCAGGAGCCATATTGAATGGACCGGATGCGCTTCCCTGACGTCTATCGCCAGCGGGTAACTGTTCACCGTCTCTCCAACCTGTACCAGCTTGCGGATCACCATTTAAAGCATAAGTTGTTGGAAGCAATGTTTTAAGATCAATAAACGGAGCACCTGAAACACCAAATTTACCCTGGAAGAAATTATAAAATTCACGTGAACCATCTATTTCTCCCTGTGGCGGATCGCCGATGTTAGCATCACCATTAGCAAAATAATATGCTGCAGTCATTGGTAAATTAATTTTGCCTGGTCCTGCTACCTGGTTATTAAATATTCCAAAATCAGAAGCATCATCTATTCCGTTTTTATTTATATCTTCACCTGCTATTCCATCAATAAGTGGTCCCTGAAAAAAGTCAAAGCCAACTGCTGGAGGAGGTAGTGGATTATAAGTTGCATCTGTTGCACCAAAATTATAGCAATATTGTAAACTCAAAGTAGTATCAACACCAACAAAATCATCGCCTGCATCACCAAGATCAACATCCGAAAACATTGAAAAATACATATTTTCAAATGTAATTGGATTTACAGTTCTATCTGTTATGTTGATAACTTTATATTTTCTAAAATACATACTGCCAAGAGCGTTTGCCTGATTGTATGCCCAAATAGTTACCTGGCACTCGATTCCCAGAGGATTTGCACCATAAAGATATGTGGTTTGTCCGGAATTTAAATCATTAGCAACAAACCATATTGTTTGATCTGCATCTTTAACGCCTGGTATATCTATAGTTGGTTCATATATACCATTTGTATTGACATCATTAAATGGTGCACCCATATCTGCTGGCCATTCTGTCCAATCTGCTTCATATTGAGTTCTAATTGCTGCTTCAGATGTTCCATCTAATGCGGCTTCCGTTGATAGATCAACATTTGGATCAGATCCTGGAAACACATCACGTCTAACTCTATAGATTCTATATTTATCCAAAGTTGTTACATCTGCGGTTCCATCAGGTAATACTTTACCTGGTTGCAGGCCGGTTCTATATGCAGTACCGCCAACTCTTGGATCCGGATCTCCGGCAACTCTTGCACCCCAAAGAAGACCAGATGTAAACACTGCTGTTTTACCGCTTCCTTTAGGATAAACTAATCCTGAGTTACCTGATGCGGATATATCAGAAATACCATTATTAAAAAAGTATGTTGATATATTATTAATGTTTAGACTAGTTAACGCAACATAGTTATTGATTTTTTTCAAATCCTTATTGCTGTTATCTTTCTTATCCCCCTCTGCCCTTAAACCGGGTGCGAGGAAGAAGATACTCATCACAAAGACAAGTATATATTTAATTTTTCTATAACTCATATTTTGAAACTCCTATTTTTTTATACTATCAATTTTAGTATTCTAATTGAAATCCAAATCGAACTTGGCGTGGAGGACCATACAATACGCCAACATTTGTTTGATAAGCTTGATAATAGTCAATGTTTATTGCTCTATACATAGCTTCATATTCTTCTCTTTGATAGGTCTTTAATGTTCCGCCTAATCCTGGATCATTCAAATAACCATCATCAGTAGGAGTTCCTGTTCTAAGGAACACGTTTGTGATGTTTGCTGCATCAAAAAGATTAACAATAAAGAAGTAAACATTTGCACGCAATTTATCAGTAATAGAAAAAGATTTATCTATCTTTAAATCAAGCTGACTTGTCCATGGAGTTGTTGATGAGTTCAAAGCTTCTATCGGAGATCTAAATCTGTTATCTCCTTCTAATGAACCGTTGTTATCTCCTTTTCCTGTTCCAAGTGTATATGGATGTCCGCTGTCAAAAGTAAAGAGAGCAGCAACACCAAATTCACGTAAAATAGGTGATTCGGTATCTGCAGGAAATCTATAATCTATATTCATATTTCCTGTGATTGCCTTGTTGAAATCAAGAGGAGCAATATTAGTTGGTTTAAATACTGTAACTCCATCTAACGGAGCGCCAACTATACCTGCTTTAGAATTTGGATTAGATCCTGTTCCCTGAGCATTCTGGAATGCAACAGAAGCGTTAACCTGAATGTTTTCCACTCTTCTCATATTAAATGATACTTCAACACCCATCGTTGTTGCAAAGTCACCATTTTTAAGAATATTATATGACTGATATGGTGAGCCTGATGCTGTGTTTTGAATATCAAATTCAACCTGATCCTGTATGTCTTTATAATATCCGGTAATATCAAAAGATGCAAAGTTTGAAACTTGTTGTGTAAACCCAATTTCATACTGTGTAGTTCTTGTAGGTCTAACATCTAAACCAACCGGAGTTGAAATAAAGAATCCGCCTCTTAATTGAGTACCAAGACCATAAATACCTTGATACATATCTCTTAGTCTTGACTGTTGAACGAATTTACCATACTGTGCATGAAAAACAGTTGCATCAGTAACAGGGAAAGAGAAACCAATACGAGGACTGACAGCGCTGAAAGATTCTGTTTTTGTTAATCCTGTAGGATCAATTTTATTTGTCGTAAATTCAATCGCTGATTCAGGACGAGTTGCGTCTTTAAGGATTAAATTGTCTGTATCAAAGTAGTCAAATCTTAAACCAACATTTAAGATAAGGTCTTTGTATGTTATTTTATCTTCAAGATAAGCACCAGCAAATACTGGTTTTTTAGGAGCTAATAGTCCTGCATCATCAACTGCACCATTCTCATTAAAATCGCCGTCTATTTCATTTCCAAAATGATCATAACCATAACTATTGGTTAATGAAATCATAACATCATTAATTGGTAATGGATTGGCAAGCTGACTGTTCTTAAATACATCGTTAGCATATTGAGCTGCTGATCTGCCTGCTGCAAAACCATAGCTTCTTATTGTATACGTAGATAACTCACCACCAAACTTAATTGAATGGATTTTATCTATTTCAGTTGAAAAAGCCGCGTTAAAATTAAAAACTTCTCTTTTATTCTTGCTGTAAGCAGCAGTAATATCATTAGGGGCAAAGAAATTAAAACCAAGAACATCATAAGAAGTTGGTCTTTGATATCTACCAATTCTTCCCTGAGAGATATCTCTGGCTGTTCGCTGCCAAACAGCTCCAACTTCTGCATTTGCAACGCTATCTCCGTATAATTCCCAATTATCTCTTAACAATGGATCCATATTTTCTGTAAAGTTATATGTATAGCCAGCACTTATTTCGTAATAAGTAGTTGGACTTAAAATATGGGTCATCTTAGCAGAAAACGAAGAGTTTGCACTTTCGAAAATTGAGATTCTTCCAAGATTCAATAATTGGCTGATGTTTCCACCGCCGCCATTTCCACCTTTAGAATCTGTATAGGATCCAGTTACTCTAAATATTAATGGATTAAAATCAAATGTTAATGTACCTGTGCCGGTATAAATTTGATTTTGAGCTCCATAAGTAGGTCCAGCTGGATAATACATTTCAATTGAATTTGTTTCCGGTGTTGTAGATTGCTGATCTGTTATTACACCAAGATCAATTCCAGGGAAAGGCAAAGGATTCTGATCTAACTTCCAGTTTGAATTAATTAAACCAAAAAATTTAATGTTATCTGCAAATAGAGGTCCGCTTATTGTACCTGTGAATTCATTATAACCATACTGATAAGCGCCTAAAGTTTGTTCGCCATTAAATCTATCATCTTTGCTTTTGAAGGTCAAATTATCTGTAACGTAAGCAATGCTAAATTTAAAATCAGATGTACCTGATTTAAGCTGAGTTCTTACAATACCGGAATTTGCTCCGCCATATTCAGCAGTATAACCACCAGCTTGCACTTGAATTTCTTCAACCGCATCCTGTACAATTGTAACACCGCGTCCGCCCAATACCGGGTTGGTAATGTTAGTACCTTCAAGGTAATAGCCAACTTCATCAACACGTCCACCTCTTATGTAAACGTTTTGATTTTGAATGACAACACCAGGTGTTAATTTCAAAATGTTATTAAAATCTCTTACAGGCAAATCATCAATGATATCGCTTGTAGTTGTTCTAATAGCATTTGTGTTGCTGGGGTTAATGAGTGGTCGTTCTGATACCACGACAACTTCTCCAACTGATATCCCTTCGCCGGGCAATTGAAAATTAAGTTCTGTGGTAAGATCAGTATTAACACGTACGTTAGTAAGTGTAATTGTTTGATACCCGATGTAAGAAGCTTTTACTTCATAAACACCGGCTTGTAAATTGAAAATAGTGTACTCACCTTTTACGTCCGTTGCTGCTCCCAATGAGGTTCCAACTACTAAAACGTTGGCACCTATTAGAGGTTCGCCGGATGTAAGGTCAGTAACTTTTCCTTTTATTTTTCCCGTTTGAGCCAACATTATTGTCGGCAGTAGTAAAAGGGAAAATAGAATAGTAAACCATCTATTCATAAGATCTCTCCTTGATTAGATTACAGATGATGGTGGTTAATTAATTAAATGATCGATCTAATACTTTGTAACAATATGTGAATGAACAAAAAATAATAAAAGCAGATTTTATTAATCTACAGTTTAATGATTAACTGAATATGCATAGTATAAAGAATTCTTATAGTAAAGAGATTGATACAGAGATCTGGATATTAGATTTGTAAAATTTTGTATCAATCAATCCGATAAACATTCCTTTTGATAAGTTTTTTAAATTTTATATGACAACGTCCTAAAAAATATTGTTAAAGTCAACAAATAATATAAGAATGTTTAAATTTTTTAATTATTAACTTTTAGCAAGTCTTCGTTTAATATTTTTCAAAAATTCTATAAACGCGTAAGAATTTTTAATTCCACACCCTGAAAAGCTGGTTCGTACCTGCAAATTCCACCAATACAAATGTTGCCGGCTTGCCTTGTTCCGACAAGCAAACTTAAATCACTGTGATTACCAAGCTTGTATCCAAATTGTATAAAGCTCCAGAATTTTCTTACAACATTTCCTTCCTGAGGTTCTTTGGTTTGAAGTTCTGCTACAACGGCAACACTAAAATTTGGAGAACGTAAATATTCAATGTTAATTATATCATCGTAATATTTTTCATCAGTTGTAAGATTTTCTGTTTGTTGGTGTTCCAGTACTAATTTAATTGTATTAATATCATCAAAGTAAAATTTGTTTTCCAAAATTGGTGTAAAGTTTTTTGTGTTTGTTGATAACTCTTCGTTGTATCCAAAAGCAAGTATTGAGGTTAATGATTCACTCCAATTATGTGCTGCTTGTAAATATATTTCTTCTAACTGTGTAGCAATGGGAAGTGAAAGATTATTCACTTGCTGATAATAGGAACTAGTAGGAAGTGTGTTAGTAATACCATAATTAGCTATCAATGATGTTTCATCCGAAATATTGAAATTCATTTCAACAGCATATCCCTCTTCATTTGATTGATCAAGCGGAGATGGATGACGATTCAGCAGTTGATAAGTATATTCTTTTCTCAAGGACGGTGCAGTGTTATAAAATATTGTTCCGTCATTAGAGGTGAAAGCATAGTTATCATAATATTTATATTCACCAACAATTGAAAAAACATCATAATAAAAATTCAAACTGCCGTAAAATGCTTCGCCAATTTTCCATTCATCATCATGAAAAACCTGTGACTGAACATCCTCATTACTCTTAACTCCATACTCAGCATATCCATCAAAATTCCAATAAGACGGTTGTATTCTAAATGAAGCTAATGTTGTTCTGGCCACTCCTTCAATCGATGGCAAGTTAGAGGCAAATGTTGTACCCAGTTTCACCAAATCAAATTTGCCATATTGCAAATCAACAGCATGAAGAATGTCTTCTCTTAAATTATTTGAGTTAGCTGCCGAACCTGAAAGTGCGGTAAGTGTAAAACCCTCATAATTAGCCTCAACCTTTACACCTATTAGATTATTATCGATTCTTATATTTCTATCCTCGTAACTTTTTAAAATTAACCCGCGACCAAAAAGTTTGTAAAAATTTCCTACCGTTATATTTAATCCTTCTTCAACATCACCGATATCTACCCCGATATATTTATATGCAATATCTGCATACTTAACTTTTCCTCTGCTTATGGATGGATCCGGATCATTTGGCTGGAATATTTCGAATCTAATCCCGGCACTAAAAATATTTTTGTTATAATCCAGATTTAACCAGTTTTCAAAAATTTCATTATTAGTATCGGTATCGTACGAGTATTCAAGCTGATTTGAAAAACCTAATCCATCTGGCAAAAGAAACCATCTATTGTCAGTTTGACTAATTACTTTTGTTGATAATATAATTATTAATAAAATGGTGATGCGAGTAATGGCAGTTTTCATTTTTATTTTAGATTTGATATGATTAAAGCAAAAATATAATTCCTTCGGTACGTATGATTTACCGAAGGAATTAAAAATTATTTTTCTAGTAATTCAGATATTATTTTCTCAACTTTTTGTTCATCACCTTTCATATAACCAAGGTGCGAGTATACAATATTTCCAGTCTTATCTATTACTACGGTGTATGGCATTTGCTGGGCATAGTACTTTCTTGAAACTTCACTGTTTGTATCAAGTACAACTGGAAATTTGTAATCTTTTGATTTGATGTAAGGCTTTACCTTAGCCACTGATTTTTCAGTGTCCGTTGAAACGGCAAGCAAAATAAATCCCTTTTCTTTATATTGCTCATAAATTTTATTGTACTCAACCATTTCTTCCAGGCAAGGCTTGCACCAAGTTGCCCAAAAACTTAAAAGAATAGGACCATTACCGGTTATGCTGTTTAACTCAACATATTTACCATCAAGATTAACAAGTTTAAAGTTGGGTGCTTTTCTTCCGGTAATATCTTCTTCATTTTGTGCGATAACGGGAAGCGAAACAATAAACACAAAAACTAACAACAAAAGAAATTTCATTTATTTCTCCAAAATCATTTTTCTTGTTTGAACAAATTCACTAGTAACAATTTTATAGAAGTAAACACCACTGCTAAGATTTGATGCGTTTAGTAAAGCTGTGTGTTTGCCCGCAGATTTAAATCCATCAACCAGTGTTGCAATTTTATTACCAAGAATATTATATATAGAAATTTCAACATTGCCGGCTTTCTTCAATCCATAATTTATTTGTGTAGAAGGATTGAAAGGGTTTGGATAGTTTTGAGCTAAATAATAATCAGTGACTGATGTTTTTTCATCTTCTACAGAAACAGGATTAACTGTTGCAGTAAAGTCAGTCGTAATCCTAACAGATGGATTTCGGAATGTGCCTACTTGTACTTGAACGTTTGCTGTACCACTGTTATTTAATGCTGTTACATGTAAAGAAGTTATTAATGTTTCTCCTGGATTTAAAGGAAGCGTTGTTCCAAAATCAGAAGTTGTTGCTATGCTGTCTAAAAATGGAGGAAAGCAAGTCTGATCAAAACACAGTGAAGACTGCCAATCAGCAGGTAGATTATTGATCGTTCTAACTTCGAAAATAGTTTGTACATATTGAGAAATATTTTTTACCTCAAAATCAAAAACCATTTCCGATCCAAGGGTGCTGTCTATGAACGTTCTATGAACTGTAACCTCAATATCTTGGGCCTTAAATGTTCCCGTAAGGGTAAAAATTAAAAACATTATAACTCTAAAAACTTTATTCATCATCAAACCTGATTTTATTTATAAATACTGAAAAAGAGATTTAACGGAAGGAACAAATAATATTCCTTCCGTTAAAATTAGGAACTACTTTAAAATACTCATCTTTTTAACCTGAGAAAAACTGTTTGATGTCATTTTGTAGAAGTAAACTCCCGATGACAATCCGACAGAATTAAAATCAACTTCAAAATTACCTGCTTCTTTAACTTCATTTACTATTATTGCAACTTCCTGCCCTGTTAAATCATAAACTGCAATTGTAACTAGACCACTTTGAGGAACAGAGTATTTTATTTTTGTAGTTGGGTTAAAAGGATTTGGATAATTTTGTCCAAGTGCATAATCAATTGGCAATTCAATCACTACAGCAACAACATCACTATAATTTACACTGCCGCTATAGTCAACTTGTTTAAGTCTATAATAGATTGATTGGGTTGCATTATACTCAAACTCATCAACAAAAGAATATGATCTTGGTTCTGTTGTAGTACCATTTCCTTTAATAAAACCAACAGCAAAAAAAGTATTACCATCAAATGACCTTTCTATTTCAAAACCTGAGTTATTAAGCTCAGTTGCCGTTGTCCAATCAAGCTGTACTTTGCCAGAATTAGCTTTAGCTGTAAAAGATGTTAACTCAACTGGTAAAGGACTTAATTCTTCGAGAGCAACTTTGGTTCCCTGAAGAATTTCTTTACCGTCAAGGTTTTGTATAAAAGAAACAAGTTCGCAGTTAGCTAATACCCATGCAGCATTTTTACTAAAGTTAAGGTTTATATCAATAACATTTCCTGATGAAAAATCAAGTGGTGTTCCAAGTTCATTTGGAACCATTAATCTTTCAGCATTATGTACCATTGTTTGTCCCTGCCAGTTGAAAGGGATTTCTGATTCAGTTAATGCTAAATGCAGTACAAGATTACTGTATGATGCGGGAACATTTGCATGTTTAGTAATACGAAGATTTAATGAATAATCCAGCCCGCTGTTTTGTCCATAAATTTCAATTGAATACGCTGAATTTTTTGCTTTACGTGCATCATAAATAGGAAGATAGGTTGTATACATACTAACGGTATTGCTTCCGCCAACAACATATTGAACACCATCAAATACAGCTGTTGGAAATCCAGAAATTCCGTAATAAGTATTTCTTGCGTTTGAAAATGTGTTTGTAAAAGTATCCCCGTTATGATATTTAATCACACCAACAGCTTTTCCATTTGTAATTAAATCGTGGGCACCCATTGCAGCCCCCGGACAATATTGACACCAGGTACCTGTTCCAATCTCTAAAATAACCATACCTCTTTGCGTAGTGTATGTATCAAATCCTTCGATTCTGCTATCATTTGTTGGATCTAAGTCACCGGCTAAATTTGTAGTAACATTTACCTCATAAAGATCATTAGCCGCCGTAGGTGTAAAGTCAGGAAATGATACTATCTGTTCAACACCAGCAGCAAGATTTACAGCCGGGCAATTCTGTGTATAGACTGAAGTGCCATTCAATTTTATTATGCAGGTCGCATCAAATGTTTCTGAATTCAATCCAAAGTTTTTTAATCTGGCCTGAGGTGTAAAGGGGGTTCCTGCCACATATTCAGGATTGATAACAATGTCTTTTGTCATTGCGTCGTGTGCAAGAGGAACAAATAATTTAACATCATCTATATACCAGTAATTCAAGTTGTAGGAATCGCCACTAAAGAAAAAACATACTTGAAAATCTGCTGCGCCAACATCAGAATTGCTAATATTAATTAGCTCCTCACTCTGTGTACTTGCAGAAGGATTAACGATTGACCAAACAGTATTCCATATTCCTCCGCCTGATCGGGTTGCAACTCCAATTGTATAGGGACCGCCATAATGATCTAATGAATGTTTAAATTGAAACATTAATAATGTTTTCCCCGTAGTATTAACTGCAGGAGAAATAAAATGTGAAGTGGCGTTAAATTGAGGAGTCCAATTTAATCTTAACTCTGGAGCAACACCGCCAGCATTGGCGGAGGCTACTGCTGACCAATTACCCGATTGAAGATCTATACTCCAACCAGCTGGTGGATAGCCACCTGCAAAATCAACGGTTAATAATGGTTGTGAATTTGCCAAAAATGGTATAAGAACAAAAACTAAAAGAGTAAAGAGTCTTTTCATATCATTCCCCTTAGAATGATTAATAAATATGTTAATTAAGAGTACAGGATCATAAAACTGTAATTACATTTCATAAAGATTAAAAAATGAATTTACTGCTTTGCTGGTAAAACTTGTTTTAATTCTAACGATAAAAATGAAACAGGTTTTATCCAGCAAAGCAGTCTAATAGATTACTTTAAAAGCATCATCTTTCTTATTTGAACAAAATCTTCGGAAATAATTTTATACAGATACACACTGCTGCTTAATTTTGATGCATTAAAAGTTACAGAATGGTTACCTGCAGGTTTGTGTCCATCAATCAATGTTGCAATTTTATTTCCCAGCATATCGTAAACTGTTATCTCAACATTTCCGGCTTTTTTCAATCCAAAATTTATTGTTGTAGATGGATTGAAAGGATTAGGATAATTTTGATCTAGGTAATATTCTTTTACAATTGCATTTTCATCCTCAACAGAGGTAGCAATTGCAGTCGCTGTAAAATCGATTGTCAATCTATCTGTTGGATTTAGAAATGTACCTATCTGGATCTGAACATTTGCGGTTCCATCATTTTGTAATGCTGTAACATGCAAAGATGTTATTAAAGTATCACCAGGGTTTAGCGGAAGTGTTGTTCCAAAATCTGAAGTAGTTGCAATACTATCTAAAAATGGAGGAAAACATGTTTCTCCAAAACAAAGAGAAGACTGCCAGTTGGCTGGTAAATCATTTATCGTTCTAACTTCAAAAACTGTTTGCTGAACTTGTGAAATATTTATCACCTCAAAATCAAATATCATTTCTGCACCAAGAGTACTATCTATTTGAGTTTGATGAACAATAACTTCTAAAGCTTGAGTTGGGATTACAACATTTTCAGCTAACCAGCGAAGACTTCGCGCAGCAATTGTATCTCTTACAGGTTGCTCTGTTATTTGTTCTAAACCTGCAACCATATAAACAACACGATAATTATCTGCAGCTGCTCTAACACCCGCAACATCGGGTCCATTAAAGTATGTTAAGAATGATGTTGCATTTGAATCTCTTGGTGCAATTTTATCCAGAGATCTGTCATAAATTGAATTTGCAATAAATTGAATACCGTTAGAAATAATATCTCCGGTAATTCCTTTTATGAAAAACAGGTTAGAAAAATCTGCTACATAATTTGTGTGCAAATAATTATGATAAAAATCTTGAGCAAACTGACTTTGACCAGAAGCCTCAAATATATCTGCACCTAAATTTTGGCCGGTAATTAATAGATTACCACCGCCAGTTAAATAATCCTCAAGTTTTGTAACTTCATTTTCATAAAATGCACGATCTGAATTACTTGCCTGCCAAACAACAATACCGAAATTAGATAAATCAATATTTGAAGGTTCTAATGCTGATCTTGAAACTGCACCATAGGTGCCTTCAAATACATTGTTGATTGATCCTGTAACATATGATTCAAATTCTCTACTTCCGGCACTTATTACAAGAACATCTGTTCCTCCGTTTGTAACATTGTTAAAAGTAATTGTACCAGACATACCGGGGTTATTATGTGACTCAAATTCAACGACAGTATTACCATATCCATTTATTCCCTGCGGATCTATTTCAATTTGAATCACCGCAGAATCGTCAGGGCTGATTTCAATTGAGTCGGCTGTTCCAAAAGAAAAAGTTCCGTTAGCTGTGGTATACTCTCCAACCCAACCAACAGGTGCATTTAGTGAACAATTTATTGTGTAAACATCAGACATCATTCCAATGTTTTTAATAACTGCATTAAAACTTACCGGTGTGCTATTGTCTGAAATTACATCTGGACTTTGTGAATTTATTTGAGCCACAAAATTTGGAACGATTTCAAACATCTCCGACTGATAAATAGACTTATTACTTTCATTTTGTATAAACGCTACAACTCTCAAACTATCCATATTTACAGATTGCAAAAAGGATGCTGTTGGTATATATTGAAGTATAATTTCAGTTGAGTCGCCTGGGGCAGGAATGGTTAATATTGTTCCATTTCCATCGGGCATCATTTTTCTGCAAACACTAGAAAAATGTGATTCACCGTTTGTACCTGGAGGAGTGGGAAATACTACGGTTTTTTCTGTCAAAGCAACTTTAAGTTTGGTAGTTCCAAAAGTTGTAACATCACCCGGATCTCTTATAATCTTAACACCAATCTCTACAAGATTATCTGATAAAGCTCTCTGAGTCATAATTATTTTAAATGGAGAGTATTGAGAATTACCTGTGTTAACTGCATTAATAAACGTTGATTGTACGGTTGCTGTTGTAGCTCCATTAACAACTATCCACGGAACTGAATTTACTCCATAATAATTTGTACGGGTTGTGTTATCCGGAGTATTTAATAAATACATTGGATCATTAGCGCCCGGCCACCAGACATTATATATAAGATGCGAAATAGACTCAGTGGCAAGCATACCAGCTGTTGTAGCATTGTACCAAGCATTATTTAATGATGCACAAGGTGCACACGAAGCATTAGTAAATCTTTCGACAAGAGATTTTTTATCATAAGAATAGGTGGTAAAAGCAAAAACTAAAACGAGTGAAAAAAGTAGTATTCTTTTCATATAAGTCTCCATTAATATTTTATTGCTATTATCAATTTAAAATGTAGATCCTGCCTGGTAAATTTCTTTTGTGTCTTTATTCTGTATGAATACAACGGTGTTTATGTTGTTTTGAATCCAAGCAGAGTTTAGTGTTAGCTGCCTTTGAAAATTATAGACGCCAACTTGATTGATGGATGCTAATGATTCTCCCTGATTACTGGGAAGCATTTTTCGCATTACATCATAAAACTTTGTTTCTCCGTTTGAACCTGGTGGAGTTGCAAATTCAATATTAGTTTCAGTTACTACTGAGTGAAGAACAAGTTTTGAAAAATCGATATTAGTAATATCCTTAACCTCAACAGAGATATTTATAGTATAGTTGCTTCCTGCGTTACTCGCACTAACATCAATTATAAACTGCGGCACTTTTGCCAATTCAGAAAAAATTTTATTCTTAACATCATTAGAGTCCGTAGAAGTTGGTCTTAAATTGCCATCAACTATTGTAGTTGGGGCAAACAATATATTATAATAACCCATTCTTGCGTTGCAATCCGGACCATTTGCAAGATAAAAAGGATCTACTGGTGAAGGAAAGTTTGTTGGGTATTTTATCGCAACGAGTTTTGAGGTTCCAAAGTTATCATTAATAAGATGTTCTATGATTTTATTACTTGTTACACATGGTCCGCAGCTAACATTAGCAAAGTCTTCAATTAAAACTATTTTATTTGCAGCAAAAAGATTTGCAGTTAATTCAATCTCAGTATTCTTTAAAATATTAATATTCAATATTAAGCTATCATAATTCTCTTTGACTAATTCTATTGTATGATTTCCAACGGTTGTTTTTAATGTATCGGGTGTTAGTTTGCCAGTATCATTTCCATCAAGAAATATTTTAGCATTAGGAACATTTGATATAAGTTTAACACTGCCATATTCAACAATAGGTGTAACAGGTGTAGTTGGTGGATTTGTCTCGCAGCTTACATATAAAATTGCAAGAAAGAGAATAAGAATTTTTCTCATAGCACAATGACTTTCCTTAAGTTCAATAATTTTACCCCTTACTAAGGTAAACATTATTAATTTGCTAGGGGAAATTAAAAACGGATAGTCAAAGATCAAAAATCTTTTTTAATAAAGTGTGATTTTGTTGAAAATAAGAAGTGAGATGTAAATTTTATGGATTGTGTGCAGCCCAATATCCGCTTATTGAAAACAGTTTAGAATCCGCCCATGTACGTACCTTTATAGTAAAGCCGTCTCTGGAAATTGAAATTGCTTCTACATTGTATCTAACATTTGATTCTTTATCAGAATCAATCTGAGTGACACTTAAAAAAATCTGTGGTTTTTTAGTAAATGCTTTTTCAAATTTTACTTCAATCGTCATAGTTCGCTCACCGTTATTTTTATCAAGCGAGTAAGCTGCTAAACTCTGGTTAACAGACCAACTGCTGCTCTGAATTGTTTGAGCTGAAGCATTTACTGAGAGTATTATAAAGAAGAAGAGAAATATAAATGTGTGAATATTTTTCATATCTTTTTTTTATTAACTATTAAAAATTAATTCCAATATTTTTCATTTACAATCAGCATTGTTGATATAGTGATAGTCATCAAGATTAGTATTACTTGAGTTTATCCCTTTCGCTCTTTTTTAATACTCTTACAACTTCATCGTAAGAATGATCAATCCATTCCTTTAAATCACTCCAGCGAATATTTCCTTCCAGAATAATTGTATTCCAATATTTCTTACTCATATGCCAGCCGGGCTGCACATATTCAAATTGTTCTCTTAATTCCATCGCTTTTTCAGGATCACATTTTAAATTTATCTGCAAAGGAATTTTTTCCAACGGAATAAGTGCAAACATTTTGCCGCCGACTTTAAACACAAGTGTTTCTTCATCAAAGGGGAAATCCTCAACAGCGCCCTTTTTACTTAAGCAATACTGACTAATAGTTTCTACGTTCATTCAAGTATGGGTTAAATTTTTCTAAATCGTTAATAAAATTTCTTTTGATTATTTTATCACATCAAAAAATTACATAAAAATGATTGTTTATTTCAATGATAAATATATTCCGCACGATGAGGTAAGAGTTTCCCCTTTTGATCGCTCTTTTCTTTTTTCAGACGGAGTTTACGAAGCATTAAGAACTTATAATGGTAAACTTTTTCGATTACAAGATCACCTTGAAAGATTAAAATATAGTCTACAGGAGCTCGAGATAAGTTTTAAAGATTTCGATCAGCTTGAAAATATTTTCACAACACTTTCGGAAAATAATAATATCAAAACAGAATATTCAGTTTATTTGCAAATAAGCAGAGGAGTTAGTTTTCCACGGACACATAATTATGAAAATAATTTAACTCCAAATGTTTTTGCATTTGTAAAACCGATTAAAGATAACAGCAAAGAAATAAATAATGGAGTAAAAGTAATTCTGGAAAAAGATCTTCGCTGGTTACGATGCGATATTAAATCCACTTCCCTTTTGCCTTCTGTTATGGCAAATCAAAATGCAATCAGAAATAATGCTTTTGAAGCGATACTATTTCGTGATGATTTTATTACAGAAGGATCTCATACAAATTTTTTTGCAGTTAAGGAGGATAAGATTTTTACTGCTCCACTCTCTAATTATATTTTAAATGGCGTTACGCGAAAAGTTATTCTTGAGCTTTGCAAAGAAAATAAAATTGATTTCTCTGAAGAGCACATAACCATAAATAAACTAAAAGACTATGATGAGTTTTTCCTAACGGGAACCACAACTGAAGTTACTCCCGTTATTCAGATAGATGATTGGATTGTTGGTGATGGAAAACCGGGAAACATAACACGTAGCATTCAGGAATTATTCTTTAACTCAGCAAAGCAAGTTTTATGAAAACTGATCATAAAATATCTGCAGATGTTTTTCTTCTAACAGGAGAATGGAGCGACTACAGCGGAAAAAGTGTACTTAAGTTTATTGGTACAAGTCATGAACTTGGACCAGTTGAAATTATTGTTACAAATAACAAACCTGTTTTCTTTATCGAAAAAGATGCGGTGTTAAATCCGTTAAATAAAACTTATCTAAGAAAAGAAACCAAACTTAAAAACTTTAATAACAAACCTGTTGATGCGCTTTATTTTAATACTCAGAAAGCATTAAGTGTTTTAGCCGAAACAATTCAGCAATCAAACCAAATAACTTATGAGTCCGATGTTGATCCGTTAAGAAGATTTTTAATGGAGAAATCAATTAACTCGCAGATGAAGATTACAGGTATTGCGGAACAAAAAAATTCAATTGTACGATTTACAAATCCAACAATACTGCCTTGCGAAACTTCTCCCATATTTGTAATTGCTTCAATCGATATTGAAACAGGTGCAAAAACAAATCAACTTTATTCAATAGCAGTTCACATCACAGG
>CALLZX010000078.1 GCA_937858935.1 uncultured Ignavibacteriales bacterium
CGTTCGTTACTGTAGCAAGTTGGTTCCTATACTCTTGTTTATCTTCAGCAATTTGCTTGTCATTCGTTTCCATTTGATACTCTATTTTTTTCAACAACGTTAGTTTGATGCAACGGCAGTTGAATCAGATTCTTGCCAGATAGTTCCTTCTGGTTGTTTAGGAGCCACCGGTGTTGTTCCATGCAGTGTAACAATATAGCTTGCAACATCCTGCATTTGTTTAGGATTCAATTGAGTTTGCCAAGCTATCATACCCTTTGCAGTTACACCATATTTAATTGTTTTAAAAACATTCTTAACTCCGCCGCCATGAATCCAATAATCATCGGTAAGATTTGGACCAACTAATCCGCCACCATCAGCAGCATGGCAAGCTACGCAGTTTGTTGCAAAGATTTGTTTTCCATTATCAAGTGCTGATTGATCATTTAATAAAGTTACTGTTTCTTCATTAAGCATTGCGCCAGAATTCATTAGTGCGGCTCTTTCAACCTCTGCTTGTTTAACTTGCAGCTGATATTCCGCATCTTGTAAAGGACTTGAGTTAAATACGTGATAATCGAGCATATAAACTATCGAAAAGAAAATTGTAATATAAAACAACCATAAAAACCATGGTGGAATCTGGCTGTCTAATTCTTTTATTCCATCATAATCATGATTTAACAACAACTCATGTTCAGTTTCGACTGGAGTTGTTTTTGTGATAACTCTTCTAAACTTTGCAAATGCAGAAGGTTGTTTTACTAAAACTTCCTCTTCTTCTGCAACACCTTTTCTTCCTTCGTAGTAAACTATAGCAGTAAATCCGATTATGATTATTGCAATTAGAAACATTGCAACAATATCATAATATGAAGGCGGAAAATCAGATTCACCTGCTGCATAAATTGGAGATGAAATCATCATAGCCAAAACCGCAAGTAAAACGGTGAAATGATTAAACTTTTTTCTCATATAAATCACCTGTATTGTTAAAATTATTTTATTCCTCTTTTTCAAAAGGAAGATTTTCCATTTTTTTAATGTAACTTTTATCAACCTTAAACATCCAGATAAGAATAACGGCAAAGAACAAAACAAATACAACCAACGATATGATCGGGTAAACCGAAACACCTTCTATTGATTGCAAAATTTCTTTATACATTATTTAACCTATCTGTTTTCTGTAACTGGTTTAGCTTTTATATCTGTACCTATTCTTTGCAGATACGCAATTAAAGCAATAATTTCTTTATCAGCTTCAGCAGGCACACCATTTTTTTGCAAATCAGTTGCAATAGCCTCTGCCTGTTTCATCAAATCATCATTAGCTTGATTTTCATATCCTTCTGGATAAGGAACACCAATACTTCTTAATGCATTAATTTTATTTGGAGTTAAAGAAATATCTAATGTATTCTCAATCAACCATGGATACGGCGGCATAATTGATCCTGGCGACATCGAGCGAGGATTTTCCATATGCAGATAATGCCATAGGTTTGGATACTTACCACCTTCTCTTTGCAGATCTGGTCCTGTACGTTTTGATCCCCATAAAAATGGATGATCATAAACATATTCTCCGGCCTTAGAATATTCACCATATCTTTCCGTTTCAGATCTGAAAGGACGAACAAGCTGTGAATGGCAGCTATTACAAGCTTCCCTGATATATAAATCACGTCCTTGTAACTCAAGTGGAGTATAAGGTTTTACAGAAGCAATTGTAGGTATATTTGATTTAACTAAAAATGTTGGAACAAATTCAACAATACCACCAATTAAAATTACAACCAATGATACAACCAAAAAGTAAATTGGTTTTCCTTCTAACCATCTGTGAGATATTTTTTCATTTTCTTCTTTGTGCATTGGAGCAGCTTCTGCTTCTTCATTTGCAACAAGTTTACCAGCCATCATAGTTTTGGCAAGATTGTAAACCATCATCAGCATTCCAACTAAATATAATGTACCACCAAATGCTCTTATGATATACATTGGAATTATCTGAAGTGTAGTTTCTAAAAAGTTTGGATATTGTAACATTCCCATATCATTAAATTGTTTCCACATTAATGATTGAGCAACACCAGACCAGTACATAGCTGATGCGTAAAATACCATTCCAAGTGTTCCAACCCAGAAGTGAACATTGGCCATCTTTTTAGAATAAAGTTCTGTTTTAAATATTTTAGGGATTAACCAATAAAACATTCCCGCAGTTAAAAATCCATTCCAGCCGAGTGCGCCAATGTGTACGTGAGCTACAATCCAATCTGTAAAATGAGCAATTGCATTTACATTTTTTAAGGATAACATCGGCCCTTCAAATGTGGACATACCGTAAGCAGTAACAGCAACAACCATAAATTTTAAAATCGGATCTTCTCTTACTCTATCCCATGCCCCGCGTAAAGTTAAAAGTCCGTTTATCATTCCACCCCAACTTGGAGCTATCAACATAATTGAAAAAACTGTTCCTAAAGATTGAGCCCAATCCGGTAAAGCAGAATATAATAAATGATGAGGACCAGCCCAGATATATAAAAATATCAAAGCCCAAAAATGTATTATAGAAAGTTTGTAAGAGTATACAGGTCTGTTTGCAGCTTTAGGTAAGTAATAATACATCAAACCTAAGTAAGGTGTGGTTAAGAAAAATGCTACTGCATTATGGCCATACCACCACTGTACTAAAGCATCCTGCACACCTGCATACAACGAATAACTTTTAAATAAACTTACAGGAATTTCAAATGAGTTAACTATATGAAGCACAGCAACTGTTACCCAAGTTGCAAGGTAAAACCAAATTGCAACATACATGTGCTTTTCTCTTCTTTTAATAATCGTACCAATCATATTTATTCCAAACACAACCCAAATAAGAGTTATTGCAATATCAATTGGCCATTCAAGTTCAGCATATTCTTTACTTGTAGTAATTCCTAATGGAAGACTAACAGCAGCGGCAACAATAATTAATTGCCAACCCCAGAAATGAATTCTGCTTAATAAAGTACTAAACATTGGGGTTTTAAGAAGTCTTGGAAGCGAATAATATATACCGGCAAAAATCGCATTTCCAACAAAAGCAAAAATAACAGCATTGGTATGCAAGGGTCTGATTCTTCCGAATGTTAAAAACGGAATGCTGAAATTCAGTTCAGGGGCAAATAGCTGGCTTGCAATAAGCACACCAACAAGCATTCCCACAACACCGAATACCAATGATGCTATAGTAAAGTCTCTTACGATCTTATTATCGTAGCTGAACTTTTCTAACTGCATAAGGGCTCCTTTAATTGAAGTTGTAAGTTAATTATCATGTTTTTTTTTCTTTTAATTCTTTCTCATATTCTTTTTCTTTTTTTGATTTCTCATCTTCGAAAAGCATACGTACAGATGGAGTATATGTATCTGAATATTGACCGGTTTTTACACTCCACAAAAACGCAACTAAAAAACCAATTGCTACAAGTAAACTAAATCCGATTAGCACAACAATTACGGAGATAACAAACCTCTTTTCTTAGCTATAAAATTTGTTGCCAATGTTGCAAATAAAACCACAGTGATTGAACTTACCGGCATAAGCACCGCAGCTATTAATGGGGAAAGTAATCCTTGAATAGCAAAACTTAATCCAATAAGGTTATAGAAAAATGAAATTAAAAAATTTAGATGGATAATATATAAACTGGTTTTTGAAAAATGTAAATATTTCATAAAGTTTTTTAATTGCCCCGAATCAATTATTGCGTCGCAAGCAGGAGTAAAATTACTAACATCATCAGTAACTGATACACCAACATCACTTTGACTTAATGCTCCGGCATCATTTAATCCATCGCCAACCATCAACACTTTTTTATTTTGGGATTGCAAATTATTTACAAATAACAATTTATCTTCTGGTGATTGTTTGAAGTGAAGTTGAGATTCACTATCAAATATCTTTAATAGATTTTCTTTCTCCCCATTATTATCTCCTGAGAGTAAAGAGAGTTGATAATTTGAAGATAATTTTTTAATAACTGTGTTAATACCTTCACGGTAAGAATTTGAAAAAGTAAATTTTCCTACAACTTCATTATCAATTGAGATATGTACCTTTGTATTAACAATATCTTTATCATCATCAATTGTTTTAGATCCAACAAAATCTATTGAACCAATCTTTAAATTATGTCCATAAACAACCCCTTCAATGCCTTTGCCTGTAGGTTCACTAAACTTTGTTACAGGAAAATATTCTTTAACATCAATCGAATCAAAAATCTTTTTACTTAACGGATGCGTAGAGCTTCGCACCAAAGATTTGATACATTTTAATTCTGTTGGGTTTAATATTCTTCCGGAATAAAGAATATCAGATTTTCCTGATTCAGTTATAGTACCAGTTTTATCAAAAACAATTGAATTTATTTTTGCCATCATCTCAACAACGTTAGAATTTTTTAGATAAAATTTATTTCTACCAAAAATCCTCATTGTATTGCCAAGCGTAAAAGGAGTTGACAAAGCAAGTGCACAAGGGCAAGCAACTATTAAAACAGAAGTAAAAACATTAATTGCAATAAATGAACTTGTCTGATACCAAAAAGCAGCTGCAATAACAGCAATCAACAAAACAATAATTGTAAAATATTTACTTACCGCATTTGAAAAACTTGTAAACTGGCTTTCTGATTTTTTATTAAATGTATCATTATTCCAGAGCTGCGTTAAATAACTTTGTGATACTTCTTTTATCACTTCAAGTTCAATCAAACCAGATTTTTGTCTGCCGCCGGCATAAATCATTTCTCCACTTACTTTGTGTACAGGATGAGATTCACCTGAAACAAAACTGTAATCAATTAAACCATCGCCATTCATTAAAATTGAATCTGCTGGTACAATTTCATTTTGTCTGATAAGAATTCTATTACCAACCATCAAGTTAGAAACTGGAATAGATTTTTCTATTTCGTTTTGTTTGATAGTAGCTGAGAGTGGGAAATAAGCTTTGTAATCGCGTTCAAAATTCATCGCATCGTAGGTTTTTTCTTGTAAGATTTTCCCAATAAGCAAGAAGAATACTAATCCAGCTAAAGAATCAAAGTATCCTGCTTGACTAAGAAACAACAATTCATATACACTTCTAATAAATAAAACCAGAATTCCTAACGAAAGCGGAACATCGATATTAATAATCTTTTTCTTCAATCCTTTGTATGCTGAAATAAAATAATCTGAAGCGGAGTAGAAAAAAACTGGTAATGAAAGGATAAGGTTTAAATAGTTAAAAAATGATTTTAAAAAATTATCAGCGGTTGTGATTGAAAAATATTCAGGAAAACTAAACATCATGATATTTCCAAAACAAAATCCGGCTACACCAACTTTATAATATAGATCTTTATTGGATTTTTTTTGGGCTTTCTTCTCAGCTGAATCTAAATTTATTTGCGGTTCATATCCTATTGATGAGATTAAAACTACAACATCTTTTAAGGATACTTTTTCGTGAAGATATTTTACACTTAATTCTTTTCTAACAAAATTTACTGTGGAATTTGTGATTGCGGGATTTAATTTAAAAAGATTCTCAAGCAGCCAGATACAAGAACTGCAATGCATTTGCGGAATGAAAAAAGTAATTTTAGAAATTTTATCATTTTTAAATTCTAACAACTTATTTATAGTTGTAGCATCATCCAGATAATCAAACTTTTTAGATTCGAAGTTCTTAGGTGAAATTCCTGGGTTTTGTTCAAAATTATAATAAGTACACAGTTCACCTTGATTTAGAATTTCGTAAACTGTTTTGCACCCAGAGCAGCAGAAAATCTTCTCATCCAAAAGAATAGATTTATCTCTACAGTTATCACCACAGTGATAACATAAGATTTCAGATTTTAATATCTCTTCAGTAGCCATAAATAAGGATACATAGTTTAATCGGATTTATAATAACTAATTATACACTAAAATAATGTGCCAAATATTAACTATTTAAATAGTTGATAAATAATATAAAACACAAACTTAAATTATAGAATTCTTTTTAATGGAATTGAGAATAACAATAGATTCCCAATGCTGAGAAGTGATTAAACGGATGGACAAAAAAAATCCCGATCTTTGATCGGGATTAAAATAAATCTTGGCAGCGACCTACTCTCCCACACACCTGCGCATGCAGTACCATCGGCGTGCTGGGGCTTAACTTCTCTGTTCGGAATGGGAAGAGGTGTAACACCCAGGCTAAAACCACCAAAATTTAAACCTGTTCTGAACTAAGTTCAGTATAAAATAAAATGAAAAAATGAAAGAGTGAGCCTGTAAGAGAAAATCAAATCTGTATTTAAAAATTTAAATGGATAAGCCTCACGACCTATTAGTACTACTTGGCTGAATGCATTACTGCACTTACACCTATAGCCTATCAACCTCGTCATCTCCGAGGAGTCTTTAGTTACTTACGTAAGGGATACCTAATCTTGAAGCGTGCTTCGCGCTTAGATGCTTTCAGCGCTTATCACAACCGTATATAGCTACCCAACTATGCCACTGGCGTGACAATTGGTGCACTAGAGATACGTTCACTTCGGTCCTCTCGTACTAGAAGCGACCCTTCTCAAGTATCCTGCGCCCGCATAGGATAGGGACCGAACTGTCTCACGACGTTCTGAACCCAGCTCACGTACCGCTTTAA
>CALLZX010000079.1 GCA_937858935.1 uncultured Ignavibacteriales bacterium
TATATAAGACCAATATTTGGATGAAATGAAGGATTTAAATTTATAAAATTGCCACAAGTCAATGCTAGCGTATCTTCAAATTGTTCGAGATCGGAATTATACTTTTTATAATAAATGTTGGAGAAGTTTTCCTTGTGTAATTCAAAGAAAACTGGACTCTTAGTAAAATCGTATTCATCTTTGTAGATAAATGGATTCCTTGCATCAAAATCACCACTGGTGATTTGTCTTATAAAACTATTTTGCGGAAGGATTACAAACTGAAGAAGTAACAAAAAAACTAATGATAATTTTTTCATAACCAGTACCCCTTGTAAATGTTTACTGCAATTTAATAAAACACAATAAAAAAGGCGAGTCATAAGACTCGCCTTAAATAAATTCTCGCTTCTAGCTTTTTACTTCTAGCGCGATTACTTCATCAACATCATCTTACGAACAGCTTTAAAGTCGCCTGCTTCTATTGAGTAGAAGTAAACACCGCTTGATAACTGTGAAGCATTAAAGCTAAGTTCATAACTTCCTGCTTTCATATTACTGTTAACAAGTGTTGCAACTTTTTCACCAAGTAAGTTGAATATTGAAACATTTACAAATCCATCTTGAGCAACTGAGTACTTAATTAAAGTACTTGGGTTAAATGGATTTGGATAGTTTTGATCTAAACTGTACTGAGCAGGAGCATTTACATCAACATTGATTTCATTTGAGTATTCGAATGAACCGTCAAAATCAACTTGTTTTAATCTGAAAGTATATTTACCAACAGCTAAATCATTTTGTGTAAATGAGTATGCTTTAGGTTCAGTGGTTGTTCCAAAACCTGCTACATAACCAACTTTTTCAAATTGATTGTTTACAGATTTTCTCTGGATTTCAAAACCGCTGTTATTTAGCTCAGTAGCAGTACTCCAGTTTAAGTTTACACTATTACCGCTAACATTAGCAGTAAATGCTGTAAGTTCAACAGGAATGATATCTCTGAATAAATAAGCAACCGCGTTTTCAATAAGATCAGCAGCAACTGATTGATTTGCTAATACAGAAACAGCGAATGGGAAGAAAATGTTTCTGCAAACATCTGCATTGTTGTTCGGGTTGTGTACAATAATTCCTGGATTTGCAGCATTACCAGCAGCCCAGTTAGCAATTCTAACAACTCCAGTTTTTGGCAGCAATGTAACTTCATCTCTTGCACCATATCCAGCAGCACCACCATTATTAACGGTAATTGGACCGGTAATAGTGTTAGGTGTAGTAAATATTGGGTGTGTAGGAGTTGATATTACAAGATTATCATTTTGTCTATCACTTACCCATGAACTGTCATTTAATACATTTCTTCTAAACTCTGCATCTACCGTTCCAGTTGAACGATATATATATCCTACTTCACCACCTTCAACAAGTGTTTTTCCACCTGCTAAAGTCCAGTTGATTATTGCAGTTCTCTTTGTTTGATCTGCAAACATTGTAGATTCATTTAATCCAGCAGCAAGAATTACTAAATCGTAATTATTAAGATTTGCAGGATTAAAAGTTGCCCAGGTAACTTCTTCAACTAAGTAACCGGCAGCAGTAAGAGTGGTGTTAAATAGTGTTGCAGAAGCACCAAGTGGAATTGTAGCATCAACCTGGTGAATTTCTTTTTCAGAAGAAATTCTGTCTTCTAATGCAACATCATTATCAACTACAAGAACTAAACCTAAAACATCAATAATGCTAAATGCATTATATCCGGATGCAGGGCTGTATCCAACATTACTTTGTGAAGAATTATCTGTTGCTTTAATTCTATATTCAACTAAATCACCAATTGCAGCAGTTCCGGTAAATGTACCTTCATAAGTACTTCCAGAAACTAATGGCATTGGAAAAGTATTTATTGTTCCGCCATTAATTCTAAATTCACATACAACTGTTCCAACACCAATGTTATCTGTAACATCAGCACTAACATCAATTGGCCATCTTAATTGTGCTGTATTACCAATTGGTGTATGTGTAATTGTTGGAGCAATTACATCTGTTGCAGCTGAGAATGTAAAATAATTTGTAGGTGCACCGCCAGGTAGGGTTGAACGGAATCCCTGATTATCTTCAGCAGCTAAGTAATAGTTATATACTGCATTCAATCCATTACCTGGAATATTTGCTGTATAATTATTACCACCTGTGTTTGTCATAACAACACTATCAGTTAAAGCACCAACTCCTCTGCCCCAGTATAATTTAATACTTCCTGCGACAAGAGGATTTACTGATGAAACAACTGCATTAATTACATAAGGACCAGCTAAATTTTCTGTATTTGTAAGTGGAGTGTGATCAATTGAAGGGCCGAAAGTAACTTCGGTAATCCACGCTTGATAATTTCCTGTTCTATCATCTGCCCAGAAAGGATAAGCCTTATTATTTGCAGCAGCAATACCGATATAATCTCCTTGATAGCCTGATGCTAAACCTGAAATAGGTTTTGGTCTGAAGTTAGCATCACTTACCTGGAAGTTTTCAAATGTTAAACCGCCATCAACTGATCTAGCCATAAATACGCCTGTGCTATCACTTGTTGTATTACGGTTGTCATACCAAACAACATTAAGCTGACCCGAAGTTTGATCAACTGTACACCATGGATAATATTGTTCTTTACCATTGCTAAGAGCATCATCATTAACTCTAACAGGTCCAACCCATGTAACACCATTATCAGTTGATTTTAAACAAACGATATCAGGATCTGTACCTGCAGGTGCAACATTTATCTGAGGCCATACAATATAGATATTGCCATTATTAGCTCCACCTGAACGATCAACTGACATTGAAGGGAAGGAGGATACTCTTATAGATGTTGGTTTTAGATTTCCTCTAATTCCAAAATTTACTGCACTATAAACTCTGGCTTTTGTCCAGGTTGCTCCACCGTCTGTAGATTTTGCAAAACCAATTGCATCTTCTCCGCCAGGCCAACCGTCATAAATTGCAAAGGTAACATATACTTCACCATTTGGTCCGGTTTGAACATTACATCCCTGAGCATGGCTACCAGGAGTTAACGAAGAACTTAAATCTGTTAGTGCACTCCATGAGGTTCCAAAGTTTGTTGAATATTTTACAACTACCTGGTTATTATAAGCGCCGCCGTTAAAATCAGTCCATGTATTGTATACTCTATTTTCATAAGGGCTGCCAACTTTTTTATCAACCATCAAATGATTTTTATCATCACTTGATGCAGAACTGACTGTTGAGGTCGTCCAGTTTGCTCCATTATTTGTAGAAGTTGCTACACCCATACCACCAGTACCGCTTATATAACCTTCATAAAAATAACCATTGGTTCCAATGGCTGAAGAAGGATCGCCATAATTTGTTCCGAATGGAGGATTATTAAAACCTGTCCAGTTAGTGCCAGCATTTGTTGTCCAGTAAACACCGGTACCCCAAATTGTACTGAATGGCCAGTTAGTTGCATTAGCACTTGCAAACAAAATATTTCCATTCAAAGGATGAATGTCTATAGACAATTCTGATTGAGTAGTATTTGTTGCAGGTAGAACTCTGTAATTAGGCATTACTAATACATCGGTTTCTCCTAAATCGAATTTTTTAAATACAGGAGGACCCGGTATGTAACTATAATCTGAACGAATATTTAATGCACCGCTATTATCTGAACTTATTCTTGACCATTTCTTATCTAAATCAACTGTGCCTTGCGCATTTATTGATGTTGAAAGAATGCCAAAAATAAAAGTCATAGCGAGTAAAAACAGGAACGCTTTTTTCATAGTGACTCCATTTTGGTTGAATGAGAATGATTAGTTAGAAAGGAAATAAAATATTCTGAAATATCAATTTTAAAACAATTCATAGATTAGTTTTTTAATAGATAAATATTGAAGAGTAAACCGTGTGACAATTCGAACTGAAACCACACAAGAATAATCTGCAAAAAACTCAACATGTAAAAAGATTAGTAATTATTTCGGGTTAACTTATGTGAAAATAATTTAATTTACTATATCTAACTAAAAATAATTTTATTTTTTTATAAAAAATATTTAGCTATTTGGAACCGTTATATCTGACATACATAATACTAACTTTATTTCTGCTTGCTGCTGTCAATGTATATAAAGCATTTGCATATCAATTAGAACGAAAAAGAATGACAACTTTTAAGCCAAAATTGTCGCTTATAATTGCAGCAAAGAATGAGGAACAAAACATTTATTCCCTTATTGATTCACTTGAAAAATTAAATTATCCAAATGAGAATTTTGAAGTAATTTTTATTGATGATAATTCTACAGATAAAACTGTTGAGTTAATCCAATCAAGAATATCTAATAAAAATAATTACACATTAATTACAGCTGATAACAAAACAATAGCAGGTAAAAAAGGTGCTTTAAAGATTGGTGTTGAGAATGCAAAAAATAATTTCATCGTTATAACGGATGCTGATTGCCGGCCTGAGAATAATTGGCTAAATGAAATGGCCGCAGCTTTGGATTATGGGTATGATATTGTTTTTGGTGTAGCACCAATACTTAAAGGGAAAAATCTTGTTGAAAAATTATCTGCATTTGAAAATCTCCGTAATACATTTTTAACAATTGCGGCTGTTGGATCAAATGTTCCCTATTCTGCCGCAGCAAGAAGTTTTGCGTTTAGAAAATCATCTTTTGAAAGACTTGGCGGATATTCAAACACTACAGAAACTCTCTCTGGTGATGACGATCTGCTTTTACGTGAAGCTTATAAAAATAAAATGTTAATTGGAACTGTTATCGAGCCGGATGCTTTTGTATTTTCTGCCGCACCAAAAAGTTTTAATGAATATTTTCAGCAGAAGAAAAGGCATTTACAAACTTCGTTTCATTATCTATTAAAACAAAAAATGTTTTTAGGCTTTTGGCATTTAATTAATCTTTTTTCATTTCTTTCAATTCTGTTTTTATTTATAACGCCAATATTTACTTTGCCGTTTGCTGTTAAACTTATTTATGATTTTTTTATTGTTACAAAATATCAGCATCAGTTAGGTCATTATTTTAGATTTTATGAGATTATTTACCTGCAAATTTTATTCGAGATTTTTATTGTTGTTAATTTCTTCAATTCAATTTCAGGCAATGTTAAGTGGAAGTAAAAGAAATAAATCCTGCCTGGCTTGATGAATCTCATCCAAATTTTAATCGGTGGAAACGCGCAAGGGAAGTTTCAGTAGGGCGCGGCAGATTTGTCTCTTCAATTATCAACCAACAATTGGATACTAAGGATCTATCTGTTTTAGATTTAGGTTCAGGTGAAGGCGGAACATCTAAAGTTTTTTCAGAAAATAATTTTATTGTAAGCTTCGATCTAAGTTTGACAAGATTACAAAGGCAAAAAGAAAATTTCATTCCGAAAAAGTCTTCCACTGAGGAATCTGCCATGCCTTTTAGAGACAGAATTCTCTGCCCTCAATTCGGGTTCAAAATGACAGAACCAGAATTAGTAAATGGAAGCGCATTACATATTCCTTTTTCAAATCATTCTTTCGATTTAATAATTATTCAAGATGTGATCGAACACCTTGCAAACACTGCAGATTTATATTCTGAAGTAAAAAGAATTCTAAAAACGAATGGAAATATTTATTTAAGTACACCAAATAAATTATCGATTTTTAATTTCTTTAGTGATCCGCATTTTGGATTACCTGTTTTATCGCTGTTAAAACGCCAATCAATAAAAAAATATTTTCTAAAACAATTCCGTAAAGATGATTATAACCGAACAGATATTGCGCAGCTTTTCTCTTTAAATGAATTAATCAATCTTTTCAAAAATGATTTTGAAATTAAACTTTTCACAAAGTCTTCTGTTCAGGAATTATTTAATGGCAATAATGGAATTGTCTGGAGTGATTTTCATCTAAAGCTTATTGCTTTTTGTAAACTCATAAAACTTGATTGGCTATTGATTAGACTTGCAAATGATAAAATTGGATTAATAAATAAATACTTTACACCAACTTTTTATTTTTTATTTAAGAAAACTTGAAGTCATTTCGAAGGAAGGTTCCTGCCTGACTGAGAAATCTGTATATATTTTTTGTTTCAGATTTCTCTCTTCAGTCGAAATTACAAATAATTATAATTTGAACTAAAACATTTAAAGAATATTTTTCCAAATAAAATTATGGATTATAAAACACTCACACATAAAGCTATTGAAGCAAAAGTAAACGCGCTTCCTCCCTACTCTAACTTTCATGTTGGGGCTGCACTTCTAACAACTGATAATAAAGTTTACACTGGATGCAATGTTGAAAACAGCACGTATGGATTAACAATATGTGCAGAACGTACAGCAATCTTCAAAGCCATTTCTGAAGGTGAAAGAAAATTTAAAGCAATTGCAATCGCAAGTGATTCGCCGGATTATATTACTCCCTGCGGTGCATGCAGACAAATAATTTTTGATCACTGCGGTGAAATTGACATCATCTGCACAAACGGAAAAGAAGAATATAAAGTTTTTAAAACATCAGAACTATTACCACACGCATTTGGGGATAAGGATTTAAACAAATAATTATGGAACCAACTCCACACGCAGTACCAAGAGAAACAGGCTGGATTGAAGTTATTGCCGGCTGTATGTTCAGCGGTAAAACCGAAGAGCTTATAAGGCGACTACGCAG
>CALLZX010000080.1 GCA_937858935.1 uncultured Ignavibacteriales bacterium
ATTAAATTTTCTACCAATGTTTCTTATTAAAAGATTTCTCTTTAACTCATCGCTAACTAATGCAATCGGTTTTACAAGATCGCGTATTGCTTCTGCCATTTTTGTTGGATCATCAAACATTCCCTGTGTTTCATAATACTCTGTTTGATACTCAAGAAAATTTTCCGCTCGTTTAATAATATCATCAAAGGATTCTTTGCCAAACTTCGTAACATAAGAATCAGGGTCTTCACCTTTTGGAAGGGTAGAAATCTTTACATCAAAATCTCTCTTTAACAAAATCTCAATACTTCGCATAGATGCTTTAATGCCTGCAGCATCAGCATCAAACAAAAGAACAACATTTTTAGTGTAACGAGAAAGTAACTGGGCTTGATCATCAGTTAATGCTGTACCCGAAACAGCTACAACATTTTTAACTCCAGCTTGATAAAGCGAAATCAAATCCATGTAACCTTCAACGATGATAGCTTTATCGATTTTTCTTATGTCATCTTTTGCATGCGAAAGTCCGTATAAAATTCTTCCTTTAACATAAATCAAAGATTCGGGTGAGTTAATATATTTTCCACCGGAATCATCTTCGCGAAGTTTTCTTCCTGCAAAAGCGACAACTCTACCATTTGGAGAAAAAATTGGAAAGATTATTCTTCCGGCAAGTTTATCATAAACTCTTCCATCATTGTTTCGTCCAATCAAACCAAGCTGTAAGGCTTTTTCAAGATTAATATTTTTTTCTTTAAGAAAGTTTACAAGATTTTCATATCCATTGTGCGCATAACCCAATCCAAACGAGCGCATTGTTTGAACCTTAAGATTACGTTTCTGAAAATAGGTCCTTGCAATTTCACCTTCGGCATCGTGCAAAAGATTATTAGAAAAATATCTTCCAACCTCTGTGTTTATATCATAAAGAATTTCCTGCTCGGATTGCTTTTCGTTAAATCCTTCGTCATCATAATTTATTTCAATTCCCTGTTGTTCGGCTATTTCCTGCACAGCCTCAACAAAAGATATTTTTTTATAATCCATTAAAAACTTATAAACATTACCCCCGGCGTGGCAGCCAAAGCAATGGAAAATCTGTTTTTCTTCTGTTACTGTAAACGAGGGGGTTTTTTCGGAATGGAACGGACACAAGCCAATAAAGTTTTTTCCGCGCTTTCTTAATTGTACATATTCGGAAATCACATCAACAATACTGATTGAATTGCGTATTTCTTCTATTTTCGATTCGGGGATTCTCATATCCGAAATATAATAAGATTAAGATTCAGTAATTTAAGTCTTTCGGTGTAGAGTTAAATATTTTTATATTTAATCAAGAAACTAAAAACATTAAAAGATTGTTATCGGAAATTGAAACATAAACATTTATGCAATCAACCATCAAAAACTTCAAAAAATACTGTAACAGCTTAACACAATACTCACGATACAAAACTCGTGAAGTTAGTGTTGGCGATATTCCACTCGGCGGAAGCAACCCAATCAGAATCCAATCGATGACTACAACAGATACGATGAACACAATTGCAACTGTTGAACAGACAATAAGGATGGTTGAAGCTGGCTGCGAGTATGTTAGAATAACCGCACCGAGTATCAACGAAGCAAAAAATCTTGAAGCTATAAAAAAGGAATTGAAAGTTCGGGGATATACCGTTCCATTAATTGCGGATATCCATTTTACTCCAAATGCTGCTGAAATGGCAGCGCGAATTGTTGAAAAAGTTCGTGTTAATCCCGGTAATTATGT
>CALLZX010000081.1 GCA_937858935.1 uncultured Ignavibacteriales bacterium
GGATCAAAGCATAGTTAAATATTCGGAAGAAAATCTGATCATCAGCGAAGACTTTTATAAAAAAGCACAAATAAGATATAATGTTGGTGAAGGAACTAATATTGAAGAACTGACAGCAAAAGTGCAATTAAGTGAAGCAAAGAATAAGATTGAAATAGCAAAGAATAATCTAAATACTTCTTTAGCAGAACTAAATTATGTACTTGGCTATGGAAATCAGAATAAAACATCATCACTACAACTAACAGATTCTCTGATATATACTGAACACAATTTAAGCTTAGAAACAGTTTATCAAACAGCGGAAGAAACAAATCCGCAGATAAAAGAAGCTGAACTTAATAATGGAATCGCCGGTGTAGAAAAAACACTTGCGTGGTCATCGTTACTGCCAAATTTCAATTTAGCGTATTTCAAGCAATCCAGAGATGGAGATAGCGGGTTTTACGGGGCATCCTTTGGAGTTTCAGTACCTCTATGGTTTATAATGGACCAACGAGGAGCCATACAGGAAGCCAGCGCTAATGAATCAATATCTGAGGCTTTACTTCAACAAACAAAAAATGAAATAAGGTTAAAGTTAAAAAATGCTTACACGAGTTATCTAAATAATCAGCAGCAGATAAAAACATATAATGATGACATACTTCCGCAAACTGAGGAAGTTTATAGAACTGCAATAAAGAGCTATGACGCTGGCGAATTATCTTATTTAGAATATATGCAGGTAAAGCAGCTGGTGATAAACGCAAGAGAAAATTATATAACTGCTATGTTCAATTACAATGTGTCGTTGTTTGAATTAGAAGAAATAATTGGGAAAAACATTTATGAATTGGAGAATAAAAATGATCAATAAAAAATTATACGCTTTGACCGTAATAGTGACTTTAACTTTATTACAGGTTGGCTGCACAGAAAAAACAGAAGAACATAATGACGAGCATAACGAAGAGCATTCTGATTTGATAACACTTTCGTCAGAATCAATTGAGCAGATAAAATTAAAATCACAAACGGTAACGTTTCAGCCATTCAGCGGGTTTCTTAATATCCCTGCTGAGGTAAAAACTAACCAGGATAATGAAGCACAGATCGGATCATTGATACAAGGAAGAGTACATAAAGTATTTGTTAAAGTTGGTGATTATGTAAAAGCCGGACAGTTATTGATGACAGTAGAAGGGCTAGAAGTTGGAGAAATAAAAGCCGGTTACTTAAAAGCGAAAGCTAATTACGACAATGCAAAAGCGAATTACGAGCGACAGAAAAAACTATTTGATGAAAAAATCGGGGCACAGAAATCTCTATTAGAAAGCCAGGCAGAATATGAAAAAGCTACTGCCGAGTATCGTGCTGAAGATAAGAAAATTCATTCAGTTGGACTAAGTGATGAGGATGTTATAAATGAAAAAGATGGGGATGAACATACGTCGGGGACCTTACCAATTAAATCTCTTATAAATGGAGTTGTTGTTGAAAGAAATGTTGTGATTGGACAGGTTGTAGATGCGACCACTAATGCTTTTAAGATTATTAACACGAGTAATGTTTGGATTGATGGTCAAATCTATGAGAAAGATTTGGATAAGATTACTCAAAATTCCAAAGCGTACTTTACCACGAGCACAAACAAGCAAAACAGACTTGAAGGCAGAATCATATATATAGGACAGAC
>CALLZX010000082.1 GCA_937858935.1 uncultured Ignavibacteriales bacterium
GATGTGCATAATCATCAATTACTAAAATTTCTTTATTGTATTTTACTTCAAATCTTCTGTAAACACCAGAAAAAGATTCTAAAGCTGATTTTATTATTTTAAAATCAACTCCAAGTTCGATTCCGATCACAACAGCAACAAGAGAATTATTAATATTATGTTTTCCCGGAATTTTTAAAGTTATCTCCCCGAGATCTTCGCCAAAATACTTTACTTTATAAGCACTTGTAAAACCATTATGTGTAATTTCAGTTGCACGAACATCCGCTTGAGCATTCAATCCATACGTAATTATCTTTTTATTGATGTGCGGCATTATATCCTGCAAAGCAGGTTCATCCAAACACAAAGTTACAAATCCATAAAAAGGAACTTTATTTGCAAATTCTATAAACGCTGATTTTATATCATCAAGATTTTTGTACGTATCAAGATGTTCGCTTTCCAAAGTTGTAAGTGCTGCAATAGTTGGAGTTAGTTTTAAAAATGTCCTGTCAAATTCATCTGCTTCAACAACAATAAATTCCCCGTTACCTAATCTCGCATTCGTTCCACCAAGTCCGCTGAGTTTTCCTCCAACGATAATTGTCGGATCAATTCCGCCTTCAGTTAAAGTTAAGCCAACCATTGATGTTGTAGTTGTTTTACCGTGTGTTCCTGCAATACCGATTCCATATTTCATACGCATTGTTTCAGCAAGCATCTCAGCTCTTTTTATGATAGGTATTTTTCTATCAATTGCTGCCTGCACTTCTGGATTATCAGTATGTACTGCAGAAGAATAAACCAGAACATCTGCATCTTTTAAATTATCTGCTGAATGACCTTCGTAAACCTTTATTCCAAGACTTTCCAATCTGTCAGTAACTTCAGTTTTAGATTTATCTGAACCGGAAATAATAAATCCCTGACTCAAAAGAATCTCAGCAATTCCGCTCATTCCAATTCCGCCGATACCGACAAAGTGAACTTTTTTAATATTCTTGAACATCTATACTTTTTCTACTTCAAGTTTAAGTTGATGAAACTTTTTGAGTAATTCATTTTCATTTTCATAATCACTTGGTCTAACAATCAACGGTCTGATTCTTGTTTTAATTTTTATTCTGACTAATTTTAATGCGTTTGATTTTCCGTATCGCCTGTCTTTTCCGAGCTTAACTTCTTTAATTTCATTTTTGTGAATAAGTTTTGATCCAAACCTATCACTAAAAATTAATCCTTCGTTGCTAAACTCAACGTACCTGTTACGATAGAGATTAAAGAACAATGCTATCAATGAAACAACAACAATAAAAGCCAACAAATAAATTATTGGGTCACGAGTAATTAGAGTATAAGAGCTTTCAACAAATTGTCCTCTTATCAGCAAATAAATTGCAAATGCAACAAAGTATACAATTGTTGATTGATAATAAAACGACATATTATACTTGAACTTACTTTTATGTTTTAATTGTTCGTCTGTCATGATGCTAATACAAAACTTATCGCACTCTTTGCTATTACATTTGCGGCATCAGGTTTAGAAATCATTTTTGCATTGTCGCTTAACCTGTTAAGCATATTTTTATCAACCATGACTTCTAAAATTTTCTCTTTCAATAATAAATTCACATCAGAATCCTTAATCAAAATCGCAGCATTATTATCTGCAAGTGATTTAGCATTGTAATATTGATGATTCTCCGCGACGTGGGGCGAAGGAATTAATATTGAAGGAATTCC
>CALLZX010000083.1 GCA_937858935.1 uncultured Ignavibacteriales bacterium
CTATTATTTAACTGCCGGTTCAATTTGGATTGGCTTGAATTATAATATTTTCAGAATTTCCAGGAGAAAATAAAAATTGTACGTACCAACAAAAATATTTTTTACAAAGGGAGTCGGCAGGCATAAAGATTACCTTAGTTCTTTTGAATTAGCATTACGAAATGCAGGAATTGAAAAATGTAATCTTGTTGCTGTCAGCAGTATATTCCCACCATCCTGCAAACGGATAAGCAGGGAAGATGGATTAAAAGAATTGTTACCTGGACAAATTACATTTGCAGTCATGGCAAGAAACTCAAATAACGAACCCAACAGATTAATTGCGGCATCAATTGGAGTTGCCATCCCTGCCGACCATTCTCAGTATGGATATCTTTCTGAATATCATCCTTTTGGAGTTACTGAAAAAAATGCAGGTGACTACGCCGAGGACCTTGCAGCACAAATGCTTGCTACTACATTGGGTGTCGAATTTAATCCCGAATCTGATTGGAATGAACGTGAACAGGAATTTAAAATGTCCGGAAAAATTGTTAAAACATTTAATGTTACACAATCTGCTGAAGGTGATAAAACAGGCTTGTGGTCTACTGTAATTGCAGCAGCAATACTATTGCCATAAAAGTATTTTTATGATTCCAAAATAGATTTATTGTATCATACAAGCACTATTTAATCAAAAAGTAGAATATGCTATATGGAAATATTTATCAATGTCTTTAAGGAATCATTAAAAGTAACTCTCTTTGTTATGTTGATGATGACCGTTATTGATTTTATTAATGTAAAATCAAAGGGAAAACTTGAATCCATTCTGCAAACAGGCAATAAATGGAAACAGTATTTTGTGGCTTCATTGCTTGGTACAGCACCTGGTTGTCTTGGTTCTTTTGCAGGTGTTTCTCTTTACATCCATGGTATTATAAGCTTTGGAGCGTTAACTGGTCTAATGTTTGCAACAGCTGGTGATGAACAATTTATTATGCTGGCTATGATTCCTGAAACAGCGTTGATTATGTTCGGAATTCTTTTTGTATTAGGAATTCTTGCTGGTTATTTAACAGATTTTCTTGTTAAGAAATTTAAAATTAAAACCTGTTCTGATTGCGAGTTCAAACAATATCATCCTGGACAAGAAGGATACAAACATTACTTAAAAGATCATATTTGGACTCACATAATAAAAGGGCATCTTTTTAAAGTTTTTTTATGGACATTTGGTGCTCTACTTGTTGTTGAGTATACAATGAACTTAGTTGACCTTCAAAGCATAACATCAGAGTATACATTTTTGCTGTTGATACTTGGTGCGTTGATAGGATTGATTCCGGAATCAGGACCACATTTAATCTTTGTAATGCTTTTTGCAAATGGACTGATACCATTCTCTGTTTTATTCACTAGTTCGATTGTTCAAGATGGACATGGGATGCTGCCAATGCTCTCTTATTCAGTTAAAGATTCATTGAAAATAAAATTATTTAATCTGATTTTTGGTCTTATCTTTGGATTGATTTTATTTGCAATTGGATTTTAAATTTCAAACAAACTACCATCTTATAAAATATAATATTGTAAGTGTTCAGTAAGGAGATTAAGAAATGGAAATAAAACCAATTCAAGATTACTATCCAGACGATGTAGCTCATTGTTATGGATGCGGTAGATTAAATGAACGTGGTCATCAAATAAAAAGTTTTTGGGAAGGTGATGAAACGGTTTCTCATTATATGCCTAAAGATTATCACACTGCAATTCCTGGTTATGTTTATGGTGGATTGATAGCATCGCTAATTGATTGCCATGGAACCGGAACAGCAGCACTAGCAGCTTATCGTGCCGAAAGCAGAGAACATGATTCTTTACCAGCATTAAGGTTTGTCACAGCATCTCTTCAGGTGGATTATCTTAAACCTACACCTCTCGGTGTAGAACTTGAGCTAAGAGGAAAAATTATTGAGCTTAAGGGAAAAAAAGTAATTTCTGAAATTACTGTTTCTGCTAATGGTGAAGTAACTGCTAAAGGAAAAGTAATTGCGGTTCAAATGCCGGAATCTTTCAATAAGTAATTATTTCTAACGATACAACGCTTGTTAATTGCTTCGTTTTTCGGATTTTGCAAATCAAAATTCCTACCTTACAAAATATTATAGATACTGCTAAGTATCTTGAAAATCTTTTGTAATAATCTTGGATAAATGGTAAATTTTTTTGTGAAATATTATTCAACTTTAAAGAAATAGAGAGTAAATATTGGATCAAACATATAAAAATGCTGGCGTTGATATTGAGGCAGGCGAGAAGACTGTTGATAAAATAAAGGATTATGCTAAATCTACATTTAATAAAAGTGTTCTTGCAGATATCGGAATGTTTGGTGCTTTTTATGAACCCGATTTTACCGGGATTTCAAATCCAGTTTTGGTTTCCAGTGTTGATGGAGTTGGAACAAAGTTAAAGATTGCAATCGATATGGATAAACACGATACGATTGGGCAGGATTTAGTTAATCATTGTGTTAATGATATTGCAGTTTGCGGAGCAAAGCCGCTTTTCTTTTTAGATTATTATGCAACAGGAAAATTAAATCCGGATAAAGCTGCAGAGGTGATAAAAGGATTTTCAATCGCTTGTAAAGAAAATGATTGTGCATTAATTGGCGGCGAAACTGCAGAGATGCCTGGTTTGTATCAAGCAGATGATTTTGATGTATCAGGTACAATAGTTGGT
>CALLZX010000084.1 GCA_937858935.1 uncultured Ignavibacteriales bacterium
AGATTTGGGTTATTTGACAATTATTTAGCGAAAATTTAAAAATTTAAAACTCAATGCTTTTCGTGGAATTGCTGATGATTCACATATTGATTCACTTACAGGCAGGGTAAGATCAATAATGGATGCTCAGAATCAGGCAAGAGGATTAACTTCTAATGGTTATCCTATAATTAATCCAATTACTAATCAACCTACAACATTTCCTTTTTCAGGTGATCCGATTACTGGTGAAGGCTGGGTTTATGATTCGTGGACATCCGGTGGAGCTGGATTTGTTTTCTTCTCAGGTCCATTTAATATGGCACCGAATGACACTCAATGGGTTATGATTGCCCTGATACCAGCTCATGGAAATACGGGTTTAAACAGCATTGAATTATTGAGAGAGAAAACTGATTTAATTAGAAGTATTTCTTATGATAGTTTAGCATTTGGGTCTAATAGGTATAATATTACTATTGTTGAAGAACCAAATAGTTTTATACCAGAAAAATTTTCTCTATCCCAAAACTACCCAAACCCATTTAATCCGGTAACAAAAATTACCTGGCAGTCGCCAGTTTCTGCATATCAAACATTAAAAGTTTATGATGTTCTTGGAAATGAAGTAGCAACACTTGTTAATGAATATAAAAATGCAGGCAGTTATGAAACTGATTTTAATGCAAATAAACTTTCCAGCGGAGTTTATTTTTATCAGTTAAAAGCCGGGGATTATTTAGCAACTAAAAAAATGTTGTTAATTAAATAGGAGTATGAAAATGAAAAAATTGTTTTTATTATTTCTTTTTGCAGTTACTTCTATCTTTTCACAAACAGCTTATAGATTTTATGTAAACAGTATAAACTTACCAATAAATAACAGAGGTGTACTAGCAGCGATAAATATTCAAGATCCTGATCCAAATATTTCTGGTTCGGGCGGAAAGTTGGACAATATTATCTTTCTTTTTTCAGGCGGATTCTTTATGTCTGGATTTAAGGGAGATTCACTTTGGACTAATGGTGTTTCAACAGCTTCGTTAGTTGAAGATTATCTGCCTGGTCCAGTTGGTAGCACCCCTTCAGATCCGAAAAACAAAATTTATGTTTTAGATAAAAATGATGTTCCATTCGGGCAATCCTGGCAGGATTGGATTGATGCAGTAAGTATTGGTGCAGCATTTTATGACGGAAATAATGATGGGTCA
>CALLZX010000085.1 GCA_937858935.1 uncultured Ignavibacteriales bacterium
ATCTTTCAAAAAAAACCTTTGCAGAATCTAGCTGGCCATTGTTTTTAAAATTATTTCCAACATAATATGCAGCTTCGCGAAGTGTATTTGGTTTATTGTAGCCAACGTAATTTTTATCTGCTTTTAATAATACATTTCTAAAAACTGAATCAGCTAAAAAATAATCTCCTCTTCTTACTGCAATTCTACCTCGCCATTTTTCAAACACGGGATTGTCAGGAAAGTCTTCCTGTAAAAGTTTTGCAAAGTCATCAGCAATAATTGAATTGTTTTCATAACGATAATAAAGCGTCATTAAAAAATATCGAGCTTCATACTTTGCAAATTTTCCATTAAACGCTGTGTTCTTTAATTGCTGAATTCCTTTTTCTTTATCGCCATCCGGAAAGAAAATCATTAATGGTTTTATTAATGGATTTTCATTTGGAATAACAGCGGCATAATAATTATAAATTCCAAAGCCAAGCTGCACATCCATATTATTTGGATCAAGCGATGCCGCTTCTTCTACGATTGGCAAAGCCTCACGCCCATCATCAGCAGCTTTAAGCCAGCTTTCACGGAATGCTCTTAGTCTTCCACGGAAACCAATTGATCCGCCTTTAAAGAAAAGTGCATCAACATCTTTGGGATTTTTATCAAGTAATTGATCACACTGATAAATTACATCTTCAAGCTTTTGAAAAAATATTTCATCATATGATTCATTATCAGGATCAAGGAGTATTTTCCACCAATCAATCATCGCAAGAAAAAATCTACCTGAAGGATGTTCCGGATAATCAGCTATAACTGAACGAAAAGTTTTTTCTGCCTCAGTAAATTTAATGTTATAGATTTGCTTGATTCCCTTGTTAACACGAGAATCAAAATCAGAATTTTGAGCGAATGTTGAAATACTAAACAAAAGTATGAATAGAAATATTTTTTTCATGTTACCTTAAATATTTACAATACAATTTTTAAATGATTGACGAGATAAACAAGAGCAAATAAAAAAGGCGATTTTTAAAATCGCCTCATTGAAAACTTAACATCGAGCATCAAACATTATTGTAAAAGTTTATCACTCAAATATCTTGTAAGATTATCAATCGCAACTCTTTCCTGAACCATTGTATCTCTATCACGAACAGTAACAGTTTTATCTTCCATTGTTTGTGTATCAACAGTTATGCAAAATGGTGTTCCGGCTTCATCCTGTCTGCGGTATCTTCTTCCGACTGCACCTTTGTCATCATAAAAAACTTTAAAGTTTCTGCGCAGATCTTTTTCAATCTCGCGGGAGATTTCAGGCATTCCATCTTTATTAACCAATGGAAATATTGCCGCTTTTATTGGTGCAAGTTTAGGGTGAAATCTAAGTACTGATCTCATTTCACCATTAACTTCTTCTTCATAATAAGCATCAATTAAAAATGCCATAAAGCTTCGGCTTGCACCTGCAGATGTTTCTATTATAAACGGTACAAATTTTTCTTTGCTTTCATCATCAAAATACTTTAATGATTTACCGGAAAATTCTTCGTGTCTTCCTAAATCAAAATTAGTTCTGTTATGTATTCCTTCAATTTCTCCCCAGCCGAAAGGAAATTCATATTCAATATCGGTTGCAGCAGCGGCATAATGCGCAAGTTTTATATGATCGTGGTAACGAAGTTTTGTAGCTGTCATTCCAAGTGATTTGAACCATTCAAGCCTTGCTGCTTTCCAGTATTCGTACCATTCTTTTGCATCATCTGGCTTTACAAAAAACTGCATTTCCATTTGCTCAAACTCGCGTGTACGGAATAAAAAGTTTTTTGTATTAATTTCATTTCTAAAAGCTTTACCAATCTGTGCAATACCGAATGGTAATTTTTGTCTTGCTGAACTTTGAACATTCAAAAAGTTAACAAAAATTCCCTGTGCAGTTTCTGGTCTTAAATAAACAACACTTCCGCTATCCTCAACCGGTCCAACGAATGTTTTGAACATAAGATTAAACTTACGAGCATCGGTAAATGTATTTGCATTTCCACATTGCGGGCAGTTTAATTTTCCCAAAAGTGTTTTACCCACTTGTTCATCTTCCAGCAAGAGATTAAATGGATCATCATCACCAGGATTTTTAATTTTATCTTCAATCTTACTTAGAATAGAAGAATCATCTTTAAAATCATTCTTAAGCTCTGCTAAAGCTTTTTCCTTTTTCTTTTCATTGATTGAATCACCAAGAACATCTAAACGAAAACGAGCTTTACATTGTTTACAATCAATCATTGGATCTGTAAAATTTTCAACGTGTCCCGAAGCTTCCCAAACTTTTGGATGCATAAGAATTGAAGCATCAAGACCTTCCACATTATCGCGGTAAGTCATAAACTTCCACCATTCTTCCTTAATATTTTTCAGAAGTTCAACTCCAAGCGGACCGTAATCCCAGCAGCCGTTTAATCCGCCGTAAATTTCACTCGATTGGAACACAAATCCCCTCCTTTTAGCAAGAGATACTATATTTGCAACTGCGTCGGCAGGTTTATTTTTCTTTTCGCTCACAATTCACCTTAATTTTTATATACAATTTGAGGTGTGAATATAGCAAAATCAAAGCAAATTTTTGAAAAGATTTTTATTGGTGAATAAGTATCCTTTATTTAGTTTTGGATAGTCGAAGGCACACTTTTTTACAAAAATCTTTTCTAAAATTATTGGTGAATTATGTTCAAAAAATTATTACCCAAAGAAGAAAAATATTTCGAAGACTTTAAAGAGATGATCGGCTTCATCGAAGAGATGGCTGATAATACCGAAAAAATATTTCGGTTTGAGGATGCACAAGCTCATATTCTTAAAATGAAACCCCTTGAATTAAGATGTGATGAAATAGCTGCCAAAATAACAAAGAGACTGAACAAAACTTATATTACCCCTTTTGATAGAGAAGATATTTTTGCACTTATAAAAAGATTGGATGATATAAGTGATATGCTTCTTGGTGCTACTGTTAGAGTAGATACATTTCATATAAATAAAAAAATAGACTATACAGATAAACTTGCTTTAATTATTCGTGCACAGGTAAAAGAACTTGGCGTAGCCATTCAGGATTTAAAAGTAAAAAGAGTAAATGAATTAAAAGCAGTTAAAGATCTTGAAGTTGAGGCAGATAAAGTTTATCAACAAGCTATTAAGGAATTGTTTGAAAACGAAAAAGATGCAATTGAATTAATAAAGAAAAAAGAAATTATAGACTTACTTGAAAGAACCAGTGACAAATGCCAATCTACTGCGAATGTAATTTTATCAATCTTCCTTAAAAATACATAAAGAATAAAGTATGGAAATTGTTGTACTGATAATCGTGCTCGCACTTGTTTTTGATTTTTATAACGGAATGAATGATGCGGCAAATTCAATCGCCACAATTGTATCAACTAGAGTATTAACACCATTTCAAGCGGTTGCCTGGGCTGCATTTTTTAATTTTGCTGCAGCTTTTATTTTTGGTGTCCACGTTGCAACCACAATTGGGACCGGCATAGTTGATGTAAATGTAGTTGATAACTATGTTGTACTTTCAGGTTTAGTGGGTGCAATTGTGTTAACTTCATCAGCTACACATTTTGGAATGCCTATTAGTGTTTCGCACGCAATTATTGGTGGTTTCGGCGGCGCTGCTGTAATGAAGGCAGGATTCGGTGCACTAATTCTAAGTGGTTATACCAAAGTACTTATTTTTATTTTTCTTGCCCCAATACTCGGAATGGGTATGGCGTTATTGTTCTCTTTGATTACAATGTGGATTGTCAGAAATATGAATCCTCGTAAAGTCGATAAACAGTTTAGAAGATTACAACTTCTTTCTGCTGCTCTCTATAGTTTAAGCCATGGCTCAAATGATGCACAAAAGACAATCGGTATTATTACAATTGCATTATTTACAAATGGACTTTTAGGATCAACTTTTTATGTTCCAACGTGGGTGATATTTTTAAGTTATTCATTTATCGCTCTTGGAACTTTGCTTGGTGGCTGGAAAGTAATTAAGACACTTGGAATGCGCGTAACAAAGCTCACTCCATTTGGTGGTTTCAGTGCAGAAACTTCAGCGGGGTTAACTATCAGCTGGGCTTCAATGTTGGGAATACCTGTCAGTACTACACATACAATTACAGGATCAATAATCGGAGTCGGATCAATAAAAGGATTTTCTGCAGTTAGGTGGGGTGTTGCAAAAAACATTTTGTGGGCTTGGGTACTTACAATTCCATTATCAGCTTTTTTTGCAATGCTTACTTATTTAATTGCAACAGGAATTTTTGATTAACTTTTATAAACTACGGCAGATAAATAACCCACAACTTCGGATTTATCGCCGGTTACGTCACCTGAATCACTTCTGCTGATTACAAGAGATTTGTCTATATTTTTTAATGAAGCAGCTTTCATCATTGCAGCTATCGGCCCACCACCGCAAGCTTCACATTCGTGATCATCCAGATCTGTAAGTAACTGTTCAAAATCAAAATCATTAATTCTTTTTTCTACTACTGAATCTAATCGCTCAGCTTCTTCCGCTGAATAAAAATGCGACATATCTGAGCTTGCCACTGCAAGGGTATTATCATCAACAACTTTAGATATTTTTTCTGCAAGTTCATCGACAAACATCTTGCTTTGATCTCCCATTACAATTGGAACAATCTTGAAATTTTTTAACACAGTTTGCAGAAATGGTATCTGAACTTCGAGTGCGTGTTCTTTTCTATGTCCTTGGATTCCTCTAGAAATAATTTTACTATTTTCAACTAACTTATCTACCATAACCTGATCAATCTCAACAATTCCTAAAGGAGTTTCGTACGCATCACCATCATAAATTGAAATACCCGGAAAATATTCTGCATGACTTGGTGAAATTATAATTACTGTTTTGTAAAATTTATCTTTTAAAAGATTGTAAGCAAAAGCAGCTGTCTTACCAGAATACATATATCCAGCGTGAGGTGATACTATTCCAAATATATTGTTAAATGCTTTTTCAGGTTTAGCAACTTGAAGCATTAATGCAATATCTTTTTGAAGTTTATCTTTATCTGCCGGATAAAAATATCCCGCAACTTGTTGATGTCTGATTCTCATTTCACTTCCCAGTCTCATCTTCGGAAAATATTTCAGCAGTAAATACTTTAATTTTTAAAGTCCGCTCTTTCCAAAACTCACTGTAAAATCCTGCTTTGTTACAGAGCGCAGAAAGAAATTCTTCTCGATTCATTTTATGTTCTATTGCAACTTGAGGAAGTAATAATCCGCCGCCGCCTTCATCAATATATAATCCATGAGTTCCAATTACTATTTCATCATAGCTTTTTATGGGAACAAATTCCGATAGTATTGAAATCTCAATATGAATTTTTTCAAATTCAGTTTTTTTTAACGCAGAAAATCTTGGGTCGTTTACAGCGGCATGTATTGCTGCCGAACAGATTGTATCAAATAATGCTTCACGACCAATGAGATATCCTATGCATCCGCGTAATTGATGATTGATTGTTAATGTAACAAATGCACCGAGTTTTTCTTTAAGCAATGGATACTTTTTATAATCAGGTTCTTCGGGTTCTTTTCCATCAAAAAGAGAACTGATAGATTGGCGTGCTGCTCTTAGAAGAATAAGTTTTTCTTCTTGTGAGATATTCATTTTAATTAATCTTTAATTTGATAAACGAATAACTTTGTTTTATCAACAATCAAAAAGAGAAAATTATCTTTAACAAAAAATGATTCCGGCATTAAATTAACTAAATTTTTATCTAAAGTTTCATTCAATAAAACCTTATTTCTTGAAAGATCAATTGCAGAAAAGGAATTAGTTAGTGTGCTTGTTTTTGAAACTTCGTGATAATTAAATACAAGCAAATCATTAATTTTCATAAAACTAACTTCACCTTTAATAACCTTCTCATCCAAAACGTTCTGAATATATTTTTGATGAATTTCTGTAATTGGTTCATTTCGATTAAAATATTCGGGGAATAAATAATTTTGTTGCCAAAATTCTTCATCAAGTTTTTCTTTTAATTGATTTATAATCGACACATCATTACCAAAATCCTGAACAATTTCCCCTGTTAAATAGTCTAGAGCAAAGAAATTTCTGTTTTCAAATTTCTGCTGGTAACAATAAACCTTGTCTTCATAAACAAAGGCAAAAACATAATTATCACTATGCCAGAGAATTGATTTTGAAAGTATATCAAATGCAATTATGCTTTTGTGGGCAGGCATATCAGGCTTACCATACAAATGAAAGTAAATGATATCTTTATATACGGATTCTATTCCAATCCAGTTTTTTTCATTGTGCTGATATTGATTAAGCAATTTTTTGCCGGATTCAATTTCAAGACAACTGAAAAATACTTCTTTGGTTTTTGTATCTCTTTCTTCAACCACTACTTTATTATTTGTCGTTGGAAGAATACGCCAAATCTGTTTTCCGTTATCGTGTTTATATAGCTTTTTTAGTTTCATTTTCTTGTAATGGATAATAACCAATGTCACACTGAGCGGAGTCGAGGTGCGACAAATTATTATTTTAAAGTCATCCTTCGTCTTCGCTCAGGATGACAAAAAGATTTAGTTACTTAGTTTGTACACTAACGTGCAATAACATCCTTAAATAATTGGTTTAAATCGTGCTGTAAAATGTCTTAGCATTGGTGCTTCGTAAGTAAATTGATAACCCTTTAATCTATCACGATTTTTATAAACTTCTATTATAACCTCTATTAAATAATCAATATGACTTTGTGTATAAACTCTTCTTGGAATTGCCATTCGAACAAGTTCCATCATGGATGGTATTAATTTTCCATTTTTATCTTTTTTACCAAACATAACACTTCCAATTTCAACAGCACGAACTCCGCCTTCAAGATAAAGTTCGCAAACGATTGATTGTCCAGGATACTGATCCGCAGGGATGTTTGGCAAGAATCTTTTTGCATCAATATAAATTGCATGGCCTCCTGGTGGTTCGATAATTGGAACACCGGCAGCTACTAATCGTTCTCCAAGATATTCCACACTGCGAATTCTGTACTGTAAATAATGTTCATCAACAATTTCCAATAATCCCTGGGCAACAGCCTCCAGATCGCGCCCAGCAAGTCCACCGTAAGTTGGAAAACCTTCGGTTACTATAAGCAGATTACGACACTTCATTGCAAGTTCTTCATCGTTCATCGCAAGAAATCCACCAATGTTTACAAGTGCATCTTTCTTTGCACTCATTGTAACTCCATCTGCGTAAGAAAACATTTCCTGTGCAATCTCAAGTGGAGTTTTATTTTCGTATCCTTTTTCTCTCATCTTAATGAAGTAAGCATTTTCTGCAAATCTGCATGCATCAAGAAAAAGCGGAATTCCGTATTTATTACAAACTGCTTTTACATCTTTTATGTTTTGCATTGATACCGGCTGACCACCGCCGGAATTGTTTGTAACTGTTATCATACAAAGAGGAATATTTTCAACACCTTTTTCTTTAATGAAAGTCTCTAGTTTTTTAACATCCATATTTCCCTTAAAGTCCGCACGAATCTCAGGATGCTTTCCAATTTCATTCAACAAATCAACAGCTTCAGCACCGCTAAACTCTACATTCGCGCGAGTAGTATCAAAGTGTGTGTTGTTAGGAAAATATTTTCCAGGGCCGCCGACTATTGAAAATAATATTTTTTCTGCAGCTCTTCCTTGATGAGTCGGAATTATGAATTTATGATTTGTAATACTTTTAATGACGGCTTCAAACCTGTAAAAACTTTTTGAGCCCGCGTAAGACTCATCACCTTCCATAATTCCTGCCCATTGTTTTGCACTCATTGCAGAAGTTCCGCTGTCTGTAAGCAGATCAATTAGCACATCATCTGCGGGAAGAAGAAATGGATTATAACCCGCGTCTTTAAGAAGAGCTTCTCGCTCTTCACGAGTTGTAAATCTAATAGGTTCAACTGATTTTATTTTGAAAGGTTCAATAATGGTTTTGGGTTTCATAAATTATCCATATAAGAATTAAGTGAATTTTTACTTACTCAAATTTAATAAATCATGCTTCTTAATTCTCATCATTTATTAAAGAATCTTATTGCCTTTTCAATGTTTCCTAAATAGTTTTCACTAGTGTAATTTCAAAAATAATCAGGAGAATCAATGGAAGATCAAGATAAAGTTCAACCCGAACAACCGGTTAATGAAATTGAAGAACTATCACACACAGATAAAATTGTTGGTGTAATATCCGAGCCTTCAAATCTTTTCTCAAAGCTGGCTTTTCTAAATACAAAAGCAACTGATTGGTTATTACCCCTACTTTTATTGATAATAGTTGCAATCGCTTCAACGTTTATTTACATGTCAAATCCTGAAATAAAAATGGAGATGCAGCAGCAGCAAGAAAAAGCAATGCGTGAACAATTTGATAAAATGGTTGAAAGCGGACAGATGAGTAGAGAACAAGCTGATGAACAACTTGAAAAATCTTCGGAATTTGTAAGTAACCCGATGTTTATGTATTTGATTCCATCAATTAGTGTTTTTGTGATTATGCTGCTGTGGTTCTTTGTATTTACAACACTTGCGTTCTTAATTGCTAAATTTGCATTTAAAGGAGATGGCAGTTACTCACAGGCAATGACTGCAATGGGTTTACCGCTATACATTTCAGTTTTTCAAAGCATATTGCTAGTAATTGTTGGAATTTTAATGGGCAAAATGCTAACAGGATTAAATCCTGCCTCTTTAATGGGAATGGATTTAAAAACACTTCCCGGGTTTTTATTAAGCCGTCTTGATGTATTTTCAATCTGGTTTTATATAGTTGTAGGAATTGCTTTTGCCAAAATGTTCAAGTCCAATAACGTTAAAAAATATGTTTTTACTTCTATCGGAGTCTGGCTTGTGTTTATGTTTATAATTTTTGGATTAGCTCAGGTATCCCCTGTGTTCGGAAATATGATTAGATAGGTTTTATATTTTAAGTGGAACGGTCAACAGACCGTTCCCAGTTTTAATTTTCAATTCTCCAATCCCAGGCATTAGAAAACAAACCAAGCGGTGAAAATTTTATATTCTTAATACGCTTATTATATCCAATAATATTATTAGTCCAAAATAACATTGTAACAGGTTCATATTCTTTAAATATTTCGGAAACTCTTTTATAATTTGATATTTTTTTTTCTTCACTATCAGCGGGTTTAATATCATTAAATATTTTTTCAAGTTCCTGATTAGAAAAATTAGAAAAATTTAACATAATTTTTTCCGGATCAGAACTCCAGTATGTATCTAATTTCAAAGGAATTTCGATACTCCAACCTGATATCCAGGCATCATACTTTCGCCCAATCATCCCATCAACTAATTCATTTTTTTCAATAAACATTAATTCAGTTTCAATACCAACCTCTTTAAGATTATTTTTTACAATCGTACCAATATATTGTCTTATAGAATTTCCTGCAGCAGTGTAAATTTTAAATGAAAATTTCTGATTATTCTTTTCAAGAACACCATCTCCATTATTATCCTTCCAGCCTTCTTCCGCTAATATTTTTTTTGCTAATGATGGATTGTATTCTGTTTTAATCAAACTGCTATCAAAATATTGTTTAAATATTGGTGAAATGGGAGAATCATAGATTACACCATATTTGCCTACTATAGATTGAAATATTTCATTTCTATTAATAGCAAGAGATAAAGCTTTACGTGTCTTTGCAGAAGAAAAAAACTTGTTAGGTCTATTTTGCTTTTGGGAGTATGAGATAGGATCAATATGATTCCATCCAACATAATCATAATCTCTTCCCTTAATCGAACCAATAATAATATTCTCATCCGGAGTAAGTTCTTGAACTTTTTCAGAGCTTACATCTTCAATAAGATCAATTTCACCTTTTTTAAGTTGAGTGATTCGTGAATATTCATCTGGAATGATTTTAAAAATAATTTCTTGTACATTTTTGGAATTAAATAAAAAGCAAGAACTATCTGCTCTTAAATGTATCTTCTGATCTCTATCCCATTTATAAAGTTTAAATGGGCCGCTTGTTACAGGATTAAAATTTAGTTCTGCGGTTTCAATATCTTCCCTTTTAATTCCTTTATAAACATGTTCAGGTAAAATAGCGTGATTTATATCCAGCAATGTGAATGATTTATAATCTTTAAAAAAGATTGTTAAACTTTTATCCGAATTCTTTCTAAAAGTTTTATCAATTTCAATATGAAACTCTTTATCTTGATAAAAATTATTAAACATTCCAAATAATCTGCTGTTAACTTTTGGATCGGAATAAACATCAAATGAAAAAATTACATCGTCAGTTGTAATAGGTTTACCATCAGACCAATAAATATTATTACGAAGATTAACTGTTATAGAATTTGAATCTTTGCTGAACTGCCAGCTTTCAGCAAGCAAAGGACTAAATTCTATTATGCCTAATGAATCATTCCAAATTTCTAATGCGGGTTTAAGAAAAAGTAAATCCACTAAATGACCTTCCTGAAGATCAAAAGCATAAAGTGGGTTGATAGTTGCAACATCTGAAGTGACACCGACAACTATTACAGGTTTAGACTTTTCTGAGTTTTGTGAGCAGCTTGTAAATACTATAAAATTAAAAGCAACAGTTATTAGAAATGTAATGCAAATAGTTTTTATAGGTGACATATATAAAGATTTAAAATTCTTCGTCATCAGATATAATATTTTGTTAAAAACTATATAAAGTTACTATTCTTATCCGTTTTATAGAATATGGAATTGAATAAATGTAATTCTAAAGGTGAAAAATTAATTAAAATAATTTTAAGAAATTATTATTCTCAGACTATTCGATTATTTATTCTTCTTAATGGATTTAAAAACTTTATCGGCAGATTTTAAATGATTCTTGGCCTCCTCTTTTCGATTCTCTTCAGTTAAAAGGTTTCCGAGTTCCTGAGAACTTTCAGCCTTGTTATACTGACTTTCAAAATCATCATTTAATCTTATACTGCTTTCAAAAAATTCTTCAGATAATTCAAAATTATTAAGATTGGATTGAATGATTCCTTTAATCCTGTATATATCAGCTATGGACAAAGTATCATTTAGTTTGCAGGCTAATTCCATAGCTTTATCGGTAAAAGCATCGGCTAGAGGTAAATTTTTTAGCTTAGTATATATATAAGCTTTTCCGATATATGAAACTGCACAGTTGGATAGATATTGATTTTCTATTGAAAGAGTTATAGAATTATTAAAATGTTCTAATGCAAGATAATATTCATTCATCCTGGTATAGAGCATTCCTAGATTATGATAAACACGTGCAATACGGCTTTTATCGTTAAGCTTCTGAAATTTTTCGATAGCATCTTTATAATTCCAGATTGCTTTTTCAAAATCACCATAAATAGTATAAATAATTCCAAGATTAGTAAGTATCATTGCCTGGGTAGCAATGTCATCACTTTTTTTCAGATAAGTTAAAGCTGCTTCAAAATGTGCAAGTGCTCTTTTAAACTCACCTTTTTCACCGTACAAAGTTCCAAACATATTTTCACACTTAGCATATCCTTTATCAAATTCGGCTGATTTAAAATTGTTATAAGCCTCATTAAGATAAAAATCACAATCATCCCACTGAGCTTGTGCCCAATAAATTTTGGATACTAATAAATTTGCTTCACCATTATGCACTCTATAGATTTCTTCACTACCAATAAAATTTTTCAAATCTGTTAATATCTCTAGTGCATAAGATTGATTACCGATTTTAATCATATACTGAGCAAGTTCTAATAATAAGTCTAAATATTTTTCTTTAAGTAATAATCTTTCTGCAAGTGTGATAATTTTGTCAACAATTACTCTTTCACTGATTCCTTCAGTAAAATTCATATTTACTTGTTCTTTGTCTATGTCAGATATTTTATCATTAAGATCTGAAAACGATTTTGCATGTACTTGAATAGATCTAATAAACTCTTCTGTATCAGACTGCGATAGAAAGTTTACTAAAACCTTTTTAACATGCTCTATAATTTTTTCTGTACTATTATTCATTATTAACCTCTGCTGCACTTATGTTAATGGAGTCAATTCCAATCATTTTTTCAATTTTCATTACTTTATCCGGAGCGTTGGATCTTCGGAAATAATCTATTGCCTGACTATAATAATATTTACTTTGTTCATGTTTAGATTGATCTTTATAAAGGTTTGCAAGCTCTATTGATACTTCAGCAATATTTAAACTATTACGTAAACTGGTATTTATTCTTAAACTAATCATAAGGTAAATTTCAGCAGTTTTTGTATCGTTCATTTCTTTTGCGATGATACCTCGTAGTTTATAGATATCTGCAATTGTTAGTTTGTCATCCAGATTATGACTTAGTGATAAAGCTTTATCAGCAAATTCTTTTGAAGATAGAACGTCTTTTTCAAAAATTAGTACTTGTGCTTTTGCATGATATAATAGTGTGAGCACTCCTAAATAAGCGTTTTCAACAGAAATTTCTATTCCTTTATCAAGAGCCGCCAGTGATGATTTGATATCACGAGCATCTAAAAAATTCAATCCAATATTTAAATAAACTTCAGCTACTCTTCTTAAATCTCCAATCTGCTTATAAATCATCATTGCTGATTCATAATGAATAACAGAGTCATCTGTGTTACCAAGAATACTGTTAACAACACCAAGATTTGTTTCAATCTTTGCATTTAATTCCTGATCAGAGGATTCATTTGCAAAAACTAAACTCTGGCTGAAATAACTTTTTGCTCTTTCTATTTCACCCATTTCACCAGAAATTGAACCTAGCATGTTAAAACATGTTGCTAAACCCATTCTGTCATTATTTTCTTTAAAAATTGATTCTGCTTCTGTAACAAAAGAAATACCGCGAGTCCAATTGGCTTTACGACTATAAATATCTGCTAATCCAATTAGTGATTTTGCCTTAATATTTTTGTCATTTGATTTTTTACTAATTCTACTAAATACCTCCTGTGCAAAATTAATTTTACCGGAGGCAATACAAATATTTCCAAGATCTAATGTAAAATGGTAAAACTTATCCGATTCAAGTTTCTTCTCAGCAAGAGTAATAGCTCTGTCAATCTGCATTCTATCGGTTGATTCATCAATCTTAATATCAAGCTGTTTTTTGTAAAGATCACTTATCCTGGCAGAAATATCACGGCTACCAATCTGATGATGATTTACATCAATAAATATTTTATCATATTCATCTTTAGCTAAATATTCTGATAATAGATTTTGGATCTCGCTTTCAAATATTGTCAATGAGTCTTGCATTTTTAATTTTAACCCGATTAATTAACAAAACCATATCTTGAAAAATGATTTAATTTGGCATTGGTAACTTTAAGGGTACCTGTTGCCACATCCATTGTTATTGAGTCATACTCAACACCTGTTATCGAACCATTTTGTGCGACATAAACAAAATCAAGAGTTTCAGAGTTAATACCTGTTAAATCAAGACCAGAAACTGTTAATGTATAACTAACAGGAATATTGAACTGCATTGCAGGACCAAACTCTAACGAAGCTGTCTCTGTATCAAAGGTTTGCGTTATTGTTTTACCTCCACTGAATGCACCAGCAGAAAAAACAAGTTTAGAATAGATCATAACATTACCAGTTACACTTTGAAACTCGAATGTTTCTGCAAACATCCCTCCGTTATAGCCGTTAATGTATTTTGATCTTGTCAAATCGGTTTCGATCTTTAAACCTGATTTTAATGCAGGCAACTTAATAAGCTGCGCTTGCTGTTTTATCCCTGATTCATCAGGTGATGTTATGTTTGCATCTGGTGTGCATCCTAATAATAATGTAAAGACCATCAGCGTAATTGTTGCGAACTTTTTCATTTTAGATCCTTTAACTTTGAAATAATTATTTTTTTTACAAATTTTTTCTAACGAAAGCATATCTGGAAAAATGAGGCAGCTTTGCTTTTTGAACATACATAGATTGCTTTTCCCAATTTATTTTGCACTCATTATTAAGAATATATTCAACACCACCATTTTCATCTTTATAAACAAAATCTATTTTAGCGTTTGAATCAAAACCTAGTTGAACAAGATCAACACCTTTATAAGACAAATCTAAAAACGCCGGTTTATCAAAAAGCATTTCTGGTGCAAATTGAATTGATCCAGAGCTAAGATCGGGAATCATTTTAATTTCCTTTATACCTATGAACGACTTTGGAAGGAATAATAAGCAGGTTTGAATTTGTATTGAGTCACCTTCTTTATTCACGTAAATAGTATCAAAAGCAATAGTGCCACCTTGGTTACCATCAATAAATTGTGAAATTTCAAAACCGCCTTGTGTAGGAATTATGTTAGGTTTGTTAGAAATTAAGGAAATATTTAAAGAAGTATCTAGTGTTGAAATAGAATTTTCAGCATTCTCACAACTCGAGAAAATGAAGGTGAAGAGAACTAGTAATATCGAACCAAAAAACTTCATTGTGTCACCCTGGATTATTGTGTTAAACGTTAATTGAAATAGTTTAAGCCTAACACACCATAACGACACTCTTAAAAAAGCATATCAGTATTTCACTAATTATGCCATATTGTTATAGTTCTAAAAAGTTACAATAAAGCCGATCTTTTGAAGGTTTGCACTATTTTTCTGGATTCATCTTGAAACAACTTTTTAAAATGTCTCAGTACGCAACAAAGTAGTTTTTAGCTTAAATTATGTTTGCTTTTTTTCGATAATTATTTATAAGTAAAAGCAGATTTTACACTCAATTAAATTAAAGATTTAGTAATTGATCGACTTAATATTATTTGATAATAGCCCCTCAATCCTTTTAGTAGTTGATAAAGAGGGCTTCTTGATAAATCTAAATAACTCTGCTAAAGAATTTTTAGGATTAGATACCGATAGCTTCAGAAATAAAAACCTTGTTGATTATCTCGCAGAAAATCAAAAGTCATTTTTAAGTCTTTTGAATAATGCTGACCAACTCACTTTTCCGCAGACTATCGAAATAAAAGTATGCGCAAAAAACAACAATACTCTTTATACTTCACTTTCAATCAACAAGTATTCTGATGAGCAACAGAAAGAAGAATATTTTTTAATCTCATTATTCGATTTAACACATCATATAATGAAAACAGAATTAATAAAAGAAAGCCAGCTTAGATTTGAAAACATAGCAAACTCTGCTCCAGTTATGATTTGGATTACAGATGTAAGCGGGTTATTTATTTTTGTTAATAATATTTGGAGTGAATTTACTAACCGTACAACTGGTGAAGAGTTAGGGTTAAATTGGATACACGATGTTCATCCTGATGATACAAATAATCTCATTATTGTTTATCAGAAATCCATTGATGAACGAGTTTCATTCTCACATCAGTTCCGATTTAAACGTAAAGATAATGTATACCGATGGCTGATGATGAACGGAATACCAAGATTTAATGAGATTGATAATTTTTTGGGATTTATAGGTACTTGCATAGATATAACTCAGCAAAAAGAAGATGAAGATTATATAAAAAAAATTAACGATGAACTGGAAAATGCAAATCAGAACAAAGATAAGTTCTTTTCAATAATCTCACACGATTTACGAAGTCCACTTTCCGGTATAATGTCTTTGCTGGATATAATTGTTTCAGATTATGATTCTCTAGAAGAAAACGAAAGAATAGAAATTCTGACCGAGGCTGCAAAAACTTCAAAAAGCACTTATACTTTAATGGAAAATTTGTTGGACTGGTCGCGTATACAAACCGGCAATATGAGTTACGAGCCTCAGAACACCTCTTTAATTCTAATACTTACATCAATTAAAAATCTTTATTACCAAAAACTTAAAGAAAAAGGCATCTCATTAAACTTTGATTTTGATCCCGAGTACTTTGCTTACGCTGATTCAAATATGACAGAAACGATTCTTAGAAATCTCATTTCAAATGCAATTAAGTTTACGAAAGAGTTTGGATTGATTCTTATATCATTTGAAATATTAGACAATGATGTTTTGATAAAGATTAAAGATACCGGAGTTGGGATGGATGAAAAACAAATTGCAAAACTCTTTAAGCTTGATGAGACACATTCAACCGTTGGTACTGCTGGCGAAAGAGGTACTGGTCTTGGGCTTTTATTATGCAAAGAACTGATTGAAAAACAGGGCGGCAAAATCTGGATAGAGAGCGTACTGAACGCAGGAACAACTTTTTATTTTACGCTACCAAAAGCAAAGTAATTTTTTTACATTATACTTTGCGGATCAACATCATAAAACAACTTCACATCTTTGTAACGCGATTTCTTATGAAACTCGGTCCACGCTTCCATAACTGCCTTTCTTAATATAGCTCCGCCCGGATCATTTTCTTTTGAGCTTTTTATCAGAATGTGATAGCGATAATTATTTAAGAGCTTAAATATCTGTGCGGTGGTTGGATCAGAAATTTTTAAATAATTTTTGTATTTAATTATCTCTTTATAAAAATCATAAGCAGCTCCTTTGGCTTTATCCATGTTTGTATCTTTGGTTTCGATCAAAGCAATTCTTGTAAAAGGCGGATATCCCATATTCTCTCTATCCGCTTTCTCCTTAGAATAAAATCCCTCGTAATCGTTTTCCAAAACTTTTCTTAGAACAAAATGTTTTTCATTATAAGTTTGGATGATAACTTCGCCTTCAACTTTACTTCTTCCAGCTCTGCCGGAAACCTGTGTAAGCAATTGAAAAGTCCGTTCATCCGCGCGGAAGTCTGGCAGCCATAAAGTTGTTTCAGCAGAGATGACTCCAACTAAAGTAACTCGTGGAAAATCTAATCCTTTAGAAACCATTTGAGTTCCGACAAGAATATCAATATCCCCTTTGCTAAAACCTAAAAGCAAATTACTTAAGTAAGATTTTTTTGAAATCGAATCAGAATCAATTCTTTCAATTCGGGCATTTGGGAAATAAAATTGTAATTCATCTTCCACCCGTTCAGTTCCTGTTCCAAAATATTTAATGTTGATTGATCCACAATGTGTGCAGGCACCAGGTACAGGTTTTACCGATCCGCAGTAATGACATTGGATTTTGTTCTGATTGATGTGGAAAACCATTGGAACAGAACAGTTTTCACACATTTCAACTTCACCACAATCGTTACAGAAGATCTGTGTAGAAAATCCTCTTCTGTTTTGAAGAATTATCACACCTTCTTTTTTCTTTAATCGGTCATCAATTTTATCAATCAGTACTTTTGAGAATACTGTTTCTGATTTAGATTTATTTTTTTCATGAGCAATATTTACAAAAGTTATTTTAGGTAGTTTTGCATCATCAATCCGTTTGAAAAGCGAGAGAAGTTTGTATTTAGCTGTTTCTGCGTTGTACATACTTTCAATCGATGGAGTTGCAGAACCAAGCACAACTGGACAAGAATAAATATTTCCGAGTACAACCGCTGCATCTCGTGCATTGTATTTAGGTATCATCTCAAAGCTTTTATAACTCGCATCATGTTCTTCATCAACTACGATCAGTCCTATTTTGCTTAATGGTGCAAACAAAGCAGAACGCGCACCAATTACAACTTTAGATTTTCCACTCAATACTCTACGCCACGAATCGAATCTTTCACCAGCAGACATTCTACTATGAATAACTGTAACAGTATCACCAAAGTTGTTAAAAAATCTTGATGTGATTTGCGGAGTTAAAGAAATTTCAGGTACGAGTATCAAAACAGTTTTATTTCTTTCTAAAGCCTGCTTTGCAAGTTCAATATAAACCTGGGTTTTTCCGCTTCCAGTTACTCCGTGTAAAAGAAATGTTTGAAAATTATTTTGATTTTGTACGACCAAAATGTTATCAACAACTTCTTGCTGCTGTTTAGTTAGCATTAATTGTTGATGCTCTTCTATATAATTTTCTTTAAAGGTTCTATCAACTTCTTTTTCATAAATCTTAACAAAACCTTTTTGCTCAAGTCCATTTAATGATGATTGCGAGGATTCTGTTTTATGAAGCAACTCAGCAACAGGAAGCGCAATACCTTTTGCTTCAATCATTTTTAGTAAGATCTTAACTTGCTTTGGTGATTTTCTATCAAGTTCAGGAAAGCTTGCATAAATCTCAGCAATCTCTTTAGCGAGTTTTACAAATTTTACTTTCTTTGCTTTAACTTTAACTCCTTCAACCTCATCTACAATTGTAACGGCACCCTGATTATGAAGCTGGCGGAGTTGCGAATAAATATTTTTTTTCTTTACAACTTTTTGGAGTAATGAAAAATTTAATTCATCTCTTTTAGAAAGTTCTAAAAGTATTTTAAACTTTATTGAATCTTTTTTCTTTTCTTTTAATAACAGTTCATTTATATAATCTTTATCAACTACAATTTTTCTTTTTGTTTCAACTTCCGTTCCTTGCGGTACGAGTAATTTTAAAGCTTCTCCAAGCGAGCATAAATAATATTCCGAAAGCCATTCGTAAAATTTTAATGTTTTATTTGTAAAAATTGGTTTATCATCAAGAATATCTGTGATATGTTTTACTTCATCTTTTTTAAGTGGGATAGTAGCAGGAATATTTATAATGAATCCTGATAAAGTTCTCTTCCCAAACGGAGCAACTGCACGAACTCCTACCTTAGCAAACTCCTGCAATTCTTTTGGAACGGAATAAGTAAATGCTTTTCTGAAAGGTAAAGGAAAAACAACTTCAACAAACATTAATTCTCTTTCAGATAATACGGAGCCAGGGAAGCTAATCCTTCTCTGTCTGTGTCGTCACTATACATTTTAAATTTTAAAGTCTTAATTGATTTGTCCCATACAATTCGCTGATATTCGGACGTTTTAGTAATTTGTCCGTTAGTAGAAATAATGCTGTCTTCAACAGGTACAGTTAAATAATAATATGGATCATCAAATTGTAATCCCTCAACTCTGCTTATTTCTGAAAACTCGTATAATACAATTGCATTTAGTTTTTCATTTTCAATAACAACATTTCTTGATATGATCCGTTTTCCTTCGGACTTCATATCATCAACAAATTGCTGACTCTTTAATCCGTGCTCTAGGATACTCTTTACGTCCTCATCGATAGCCTCTTTAGTAACTGCATCGGTATTGATATCCTCAATATTCAGCAAAGCAGTTCCTGTTCCATCTTCATTTACTGTTACTTCATATGAAACATTATTAAAAACTATACAACCTGTAAATTGAGCTATAAAAATAACTGAGAGCATATAAAATATTTTTATCAATTTAATTCTCCTTTTACCACAAAGTTCTCAAAGGTTAATACCAAGTTCACAAGGTTGAAAATTCTTAGTGTGCTTTGTGAACTACTTGGCATCCTTTGTGGTTAATTGTTTTAATGTTAATTAACTGCCTTTTCTAATAATGTAAAAGTCTGTTTGTCCGCATCAAGTTCTGCAAGAGCACCAAACGGAATTGTAAACTTATCCTTAACATGCCCAAAAGACATTCCATATACAACGGGAATCTTTAGGCTATTTAATCTATCTTTTAAAACTTCCATTAAGGTAAATGTTTTACTAAATGAAGGATCCTTCTGTTTCCCTTCGCAATTTCTAAAAATCCCCATCATAACACCTGCAGCATGTATAAACTTTCCACTTTGAATCATTTGAGTTAACATCCTATCAACTCTGTATGGTTCTTCACCAATCTCTTCAATAAAAATTATTTTATTTGAATAATCAACATCAAATTCTGTCCCGATAAGTGATACCATAATTGCAAGATTACCGCCAACAAGTCTACCCTTTCCTTTCCCGTTTACAATAGAGGAAACACCATAAACATTTTCGTCATCTCCGCTAGTGGAGTTGTGAAATAAATTTGTTCGTTCGGGATTAATTAAAACCTTATTAAAATTGTTCACCGAATAATCATTAAAAGTTGACGTCCCAACTGGACCGTGGAAACTTATCAAACCAGATTTTTGATATATACCATAAAGTAAAGCAGTAACATCACTGTATCCAACTAAGACTTTTGGGTTTGATCTTATTACATCATAATCAAGCATCGGCAGAATACGTGCACAACCATAGCCACCGCGGGCACAAATAATTCCTTTTACACTTTTATCAGAAAACTTTTTCATAAGATCTTCTGCACGATCTTTATCAGTGCCTGCAAAATATCCGCTTTGCAAAAGTACTTTTTCTGAATAAGTAGTTTCAAACCCAAGTTGATTGAGGTTCTTTATAGAATCTTGTAATTCTTCCTCAGAGATGTAACTTCCAGGAGCAACAATAGCAATCTTATCTCCAGCTTTTAATCTCGGTGGTTTAATTACTGAAGGCTCATCAGGCAAAGAGGTTTTTGCAATAGATAATGGATTTAAAACTGCTGCACCAACAGATGCAACAGATAGCGATGTTATAAATTTTTTTCGGTTCATAGTTTAATTTAGGAATGATAATTAGAAAATGCGAGAGTTTTTAATTTAAGACAAACCCAATTCCAAGAGGAATTGAGTTTGTTAAAGAATAACTTAACACTTTATTCGTACATCTACTGCAAATAATTTGTTTTCTGAAGTAACTAGTAATGGATTCAAATCAACTTCTGTAATTTCTTTGTGATTAATAATCATCTGTGCAAGATTTTCAATAGAAGATTTCACAACATTTACATCAATAGATTCTTCCCCACGCACGCCTTGAATAATTTTTCCAATTTTTGTTGAGTTGATCATTTCATCAATATCATTTGCAGTTAAATATGCTGAGCGCATAACAGTATCATCAAGATATTCAACATATTTTCCCCCAGAACCAAACATAATCATTGGACCAAAACTTGGATCACGGAAAGCACCTACTAACAACTCATACTTTGTTTTTAGAAATGGCTGAATTAAAAACTTATCTAATTGAATATTTTTAGAACTGAAATTCCAGATCATCTCTTCAGCAGTTTTAATTAACTCTGACTTTGTCTTAATGTTTAAAGCAACTCCTTTTAAATCTGTTTTGTGAATAATTTTTTCCCCGATTGCTTTTAATACTATGGGAAAATGAATTTCTTTTTTAGACAATTCTCCAATACTGTGAATTTCATCCTTTAAAATTGGTAATTTATAGTGGTTACATAATTCTGCAACTTCATTTGGATTTAGAAATCTTCCTAGTTTTTCATTCAGCTTAAAATCTT
>CALLZX010000086.1 GCA_937858935.1 uncultured Ignavibacteriales bacterium
AGAATTTAATTCTGCACAGAAAGATGATAAAACAATCTCTTTAGCCGATATGATAGTTTTAGCTGGCTGTGCTGCTATTGAAGCTGCTGCAAAAGCTGCTGGATATAAGATTGAAGTACCATTTACTCCAGGCAGAATGGATGCTACACAAGCACAAACTGATGTTGAATCTTTTGAAGTTTTAGAACCGGAAGCTGATGGATTTAGAAACTATCAGAAAAAAGCTTACACTGTTGCCGCTGAAGAAATGCTAGTTGATAAAGCTCAGTTACTTACTTTAAGTGCACCAGAGATGACTGTACTCGTTGGTGGATTGCGTGTGCTTGGAGCAAATTTTGGTCAATCTAAAAATGGTGTTTTTACAAACCAGGTTGGAAAACTAACAAATGATTTCTTTGTAAATCTTCTTGATATGAATACCGTTTGGAAACCACTTTCTGAAAAAGCAGATATTTTTGAAGGACGTGATAGAAAATCAGGTGAGTTTAAACGGACAGGAACAAGAGTCGATCTTATTTTTGGATCCAACTCACAGTTGCGTGCTTTAGCTGAAGTTTATGCACAAAATGATGCAAAAGAAAAATTTGTTAAAGATTTTATTGCTGCTTGGAATAAAGTGATGAATCTTGATAGATTTGATTTAAAGTAAAATTGTTCTAAATAATTTCTATAAAGGACTCGCAAGAGTCCTTTTATATTTTAAATCTTTTTATCTTTGCGATATGAACATTAAATCCGCATATAATACCTGGGCATATAATTACGATGAAGATAAAAATCTAACTCGTGATCTTGATGCTGAAATTGTGAGAAAAGAATTTTCAAATCAAAAATTTGATTCTATTCTTGAGGTCGGTTGTGGAACCGGGAAGAATACTGTTTTCTTTGCATCAATTTCAAATCAATTGACAGCAATGGATTTTTCTGATGGAATGATTACCAAAGCAAAAGAAAAAGTAAAATCTGAAAATGTAAGTTTTAAAATTAGGGACATAACTAAAGAATGGAATTTAGAAGAAAAAAAATTTGATCTCATAACATTCAATTTGATACTTGAACACATTGAAAATCTTACTTTTATTTTTGAGCAGTCTCACAAATATTTAAGTTCGAAAGGATTAGTTTTCATCAACGAGTTACATCCTTTCAGACAATATGATGGAAAGAAGGCTGTGTATGAGGAAAATGATAAGACTAAAGAGATTGATGCTTTCATCCACAATATCTCTGATTTTATTAACTCAGCGAATAAAAGTGGATTGAAACTTTTAAAATTAGACGAATATTGGCACGCACAAGATCAAAATAAATTACCAAGAATTCTATCATTAAAATTTATAAAAGATTAAGCTAATGAAATTAAAAGATGAGATCTTAAATAAATTTCCTTTCATAAAAACTAAAACAGCAAAGTATTTATTTATTTTTTCTATCATAAGAAGAGTTGGGGTATTGATATTTGTTCTTTTTTATTTCCATTGAATCAAGCAAATCTTAAAGTAAATTTCTTTTTGATATAGATCAGAGGAGTTTATATGAGGTGTTTGAGTTTTTGTTTTGCATTCCTAATCATAGTCACTTTCCAAATTATCTCTCAGGATACTTTTAATACCGAACCTGACTTTAATTCGTTAAAACAATCACGCTGAATCTGGCTTAAGAAAATAACCTCACTCATTAATATACCAACTCATCGAAACTCTAATTATTTCCGGATTACGATAAAATTTATTTTCTTCATAAGTTGATATGTATTCGCCATTAGTACTGTATGTGGATATTCTGCTTAAAACATTGTTCTCAGATGGATTTTGTCTGAAATCAAAATTATAACCCGTTACAATTCTATTGCAAATATCTATTCTTACTTTGCTTAATTGCATTTGATAATGCAACTCCTCAGAATAAAAATGAAGAATAACTTTAACATCACATCCATCCAACGAGGCAGAAATTAATTCATCAATATCCCCTGAGATTGTTCTTCCATATGAATCGTTTTCATAAACCAATTCCCAACCTGAATTTTTTACAGGTGATGAGAAATTGAGTGTTAAACTCACGATGACTAAAATAAATATAAAAAATGATGCGCTACGAAATTTGCTGTAAACCATATTTTATTCTCCCTTGTAATGTTTAATGTTTAAATTAATCTTAAATCTTTAAGAAATGGTAATCTTTCTCTAACATTATCAACATAAGTTTTATCTATTTCCGTAACAATGACTTTTTCTTCATTCTCAACAGCAACGATTTCTTTTCCCATAGGATCAAATACAGAGCTAAAACCATTGTAATGTAGTTTTGGATCATCTCCGGCTCTATTTACTCCAACAGCATAACATTGATTTTCAATTGCGCGTGATTTTAATAATGTTCTCCAGTGTTCAATCCTTGTGTCCGGCCAATTTGCAATATCAATAATCATATCAACTTTTTCTTTTACATACAACCGATACAATTCAGGAAATCGTAAATCATAACAAATAGAAAGACCAATTTTTATTCCTTTAACTTTTGTAATAACTATCTTTTTTCCTTTTCCAAAATTAATATCTTCTTTTGAATAAGAGAATGGATGTATTTTTCTGTAAGTGCTAATAATCTTTCCTTGATTATTGAGATGAACCAAAGTATTAAAGTTTTTCCTCTTCCCTTTTTCAATTACACCATACATAACTGCGCATTTTTTTTCCTTTGCAATTGTTGAAAAGAACAAATTAGTTTCTTCATTTAATTCTTCGCTAAATTCCTTCGATTTCATTGTAAAACCTGTTAAAGTCATCTCAGGAAAAATAATAAGATCCAATCCACTAGTTTCTTCTATAAGACTATTAATTTTTTCTTTGCTTGCAGATTTATCTTCCCAAACAGGACTGTATTGAACTAAACCAATTTTTAATTTTTTATTCATCATAAAATTTCATCATCTTAAAGTTAAAAGTATAAGCACAATTAGTATTCCTATAATAGTTTGTACAACTATTTCATTTCTATTCAGATCTCCCATAAAAAATCCAAGCGGAGTCCATTTCATCCAACTCCACTTTTGTGGTAGTTTTTCTTTGAGAAATATGTAATATAAAACGTCTTGTAAACCAAAAAACTTCAA
>CALLZX010000087.1 GCA_937858935.1 uncultured Ignavibacteriales bacterium
ATAATGTTTTTTGTTTCATTTTTTATGGGTAAAAAAGTAGGTGCTGATTACAGCAAAACTGCAACACTTTCATTTACTGCCGCAAGCAATAATTTTGAATTAGCCATTGCAGTTGCAATTGCTGTATTTGGAATAAACAGCGGAGAAGCCTTTGCTGCTGTCATTGGTCCATTAGTGATTGGACCACTGATAGAAGTGCCTGTAATGATTGCTCTTGTTAATGTTGCATTGTTTTTTCAAAAAAAATATTTCGGAAAAGTTGAAGAAGGAACAGTGAAATCTCCTGATATTTGTCCGTAATAATTCATAAACTTTATATTATTTCTAAGGGGAAATGTATGATGTTAAAATTTAGGTTACTGGTTTTTGTTTTTATAGTAGTCTCAATAAATATTTATTCTCAGATCTACGAATCAGTTGAGAATGCAGCGGCACAGTATTTTATTAGTCTTTCAAATAAGGATTCTAAGGTAGATAATAATTTTATTGAGTTAAAAAAAACACTTTTTGGCAATTATGATAAAGCACAACTTGAAAGTAAATATCAAATCTTAACAAATGATTTTGATAGTCTAAAAAATCATTTTAACGAGTATGAATCAATAATAAAAACCATATCTAAAGATTCTGCGTTAGTTTTATTTAATCAATGGTATCTGCACTTCTCAAATCTATTTTATAATTATGCGGATGAAAAGTTTTTTTCATCAAGTAAAACAAAAATTCTTTTCTTCAGTACATCAATGTCCTGTCATTGCACACTTGAAATGTGTAAGAACCAAACAATTGAAATATTAAATCTTGCAAGAGAAAAAAAACTTGATTACTGGATTGTTGATTCATACGACCATAATGAACTTCAACTAAAGTATGAAACATTGTTTGCGCCAGCAGTTATTTTATTTGATGGTAAGAATAATGTTTTGCTTAAGATAGAGTATGATGAAAATATGCTTACAAAAGTTAATCAGTTTTTAAAATAAAATTAAAAGGATAAAACCATGATATCTGTAAAAGTATTAGGCACCGGCTGCAAAAAATGCCAGAATCTTGAAAATAAAGTTAGAGAACTTGTAGCATCAAATAACATCGATGCCACAGTTGAAAAAGTAACAGACATTCAGGAGATGGTTAGATACGGAATTATGATGACTCCTGGATTAATTATAAATGAACAGGTAAAAAGTTTTGGAATTATTCCTAAAGATGATCAGATAATTAATTGGCTAAAGGAAAACTAAAATGAAAAAATTTTATATAGTTATATCTTTGATTTTATTTACATTTACCCTTATAGGGCAATCAAATGATAACAAACCTAAAGTTACTTTTGTTGAGTTAGGTTCTGTTAACTGTATTCCTTGTAAGCAAATGCAGCCCGTTATGAAAGCAATTGAAGAAAAATATGGCGACCAGATTAAAGTAGTATTCTATGATGTTTGGAAAGAAGATCAGAAAAAATATTCTAAGCAATATGGTATCAAGTTAATACCCACGCAGGTTTTTCTTGATGCAAACGGTAAAGAATTTCATCGCCACGAAGGATTTTATCCGGAAGCTGAAATAGATAAAATTTTACAAGGCAAAGGATTAACAATTAAAAAATAATAAACTCAGTGGTTCTCAGTGGTAACTCTGCGTTCCTCCGTGAAAGTATGATAAGTTACACAGAGAAACACGGAGAAGGCACAGAGTGACACGGAGAATAGGACTAATATGATAGAAGAAATATTTACAATATTAAGTACAGCACTTTACGAAAACTATTGGATTGCATTGCTAGCATCATTCGGTTGGGGAGTATTATCAATACTTTTATCACCGTGTCATTTATCTAGCATTCCACTTGTTGTTGGATTTATAAGTTCACAAGGTAAAATTACACTT
>CALLZX010000088.1 GCA_937858935.1 uncultured Ignavibacteriales bacterium
AGAAATGTTCAGAGTGATAAATGATGATGCTTTCCTAGAAAGTAAAGGTTTATGGAATGTAAAAATTGGCTGAAAAATTACTTCCCAGCCAACATTTTAACACAATATTGATAAGTATATAGTTCTTTATTGTTTGAAAAGAAGGTTCTTAAAGACTTAAGTTTGCGGAGCTAAAAATCCCGACTAGTCGGGATTTTTTGTTTATCTAAACTCTTCTATATTTGCTCATTCTTTTTTCAATTCAAGCCAAATAATAATTTTAATTTTTCTTTTTTATGTTCAGAACAAATCCGGTTTACTATTTAATTCTAACTTGGTTATTTCTTTCCGCAGGTTTATTTGCACAGAATATCTCCTTTAAACATCTTACAAAAGAAAATGGACTCTCAAATAACAGGATTTATGATGTTATCCAGGATAAAAATGGGTTTATCTGGCTGGCTACAGATGATGGATTAAATCGATATGATGGTTATAATTTTAAAGTATATCAGCATAAAAAAAATGATAGATCATCGCTCTCTAATAACAGCGTTTGGGTATTGTTTGAAGATGAAAATGGATTTATTTGGCTTGGTACAAAGAACGGAGAATTAAATCGTTATGATCCCAAAACTGATAAGTTTACTCATTGGGAAATCAAATCTGATATTGTTAAAGAAAATAGTATTAAGACCATTTATCAGGATAGTAAAGGAGCGATATGGATTGGTACCTATAAAAGTGGTTTGTATAGATTTGATCCTGCAACTAAGCAAACAGAAAATTGGCGAAACGATCCGAATAATGATTTATCGTTATCAAATAATTATGTAACGTCTATTCTTGAAGATAGAGAAGGAAAATTATTGGTTAGCACTTATATCGGTCTTAATAAGTTTAATTATCATAAATCAAAGAAGAAGTTTATTCGTTACCTCAACGAGCCAGCCAATCCAAACTCACTAAGCAATAATCTTATCTGGGCGTTATCAAAATCAGAAAATGATCCTGCAGCAATTTGGATTGGTACTGCAGATGGATTAACAAAATATAATTCTCAACAGGAAAAATTTTTTAGACTGGAAATACCCAATCCGGATAAAATACAATTTGGAAGTTCAGCAGGTAATGTTATTGAAGAAGTTATTGGTGGACAAAACATTTTGTGGTGTGATTCTTATGCGGGTCTAATGAGAATTGATCAGAATACAGGCAGTACTGAAAGATTTGTTTCCAATAAAAATAATCCGAATCAGATAATCCACAATCAGATAAATAAAATTATTAAAGATCGTTCCGGCGTAATTTGGATTGCCACGGAAAACGGATTGAGCTATTACTCGCCTAAAAGTTCAAAGTTCAATAATCATTTTACTTACAAAACACAGAAGTATGATCTTTCTCTGCTAAAAGATAAAAATGTTACTGCCATTACAAAAAGCGCTGATGGTACTATTTGGTTTGGTACGGACGAAGGATTATTCAGTTCTGTTAATTCTAACGGAAGAACCATACTTAAAAAATATTCTGGTGTTAGTGATCTGCATATCTGGTCCTTAGCTTCAGATCCTTCCGGCAGTTTATGGATTGGCACTTATGGTTCGGGATTGATCCATCTCGATGTGAAGAATGGACAAATTAAAAAAACAAAGTTTGAAGACAAAAGATTGCAAACAAATTCTGTTCTTTTTAATAAGTCAGTATACTGTGATGATAAGAATAATTTATGGATTGGCTTCTGGGGGTTGGGTCTTGCAAAGCTAAATAATAATGCCGGAGAATTTAAACTCTGGCAAAACACAGCGACTAATAATCTTAGTGGAATAAGTCATAATGATGTTTGGTCATTATATCGTGACAGCAAAAACAGAATGTGGATCGGAACAAATGGAGGCGGTCTTAATCTGCTTGTTGATGAAGAGAAGGGTGAATTTTTAAAATGGTTGTCTGATGAAACATCAGTAAACAACCTTAGCGGAAATAGTGTTTATACAATTATAGAATCCAAAAATCCTAAAGTAAAAGGTTATACTGATAACACAGTTTTATGGATCGGTACTAATAAAGGATTAAACAAATTTGTAGTAAATGGCTCATCTAACACAGATGAAAAGAATAAAATAGATGTTGAAATAACCAGTTATTCTTTAGCAGAGGGATTAATAAATAACACCATTAACTCTATCCTGGAAGATGAAAATGGAAACCTGTGGTTAGCTACAAATTCAGGAATATCATTTTTTGATATTGTAAAAAATAAGTTTACAAACTTTACTAAAGCTGATGGAATAATTGGAACAAACTTTAACTCAACAGCAGCATTTAAAACTGAAAATAAGATTATGTTTTTTGGGAGTTCATCCGGTTTAAATTACTTCGATCCGGAATTAATTAAGCTATCGGTTTTTAAACCCAATGTTGTGATTACAGACTTTAAAATATTTAATGAATCTATAAATGCCGGTGAAAATTCTGCTTTAACAAAAAATATTAGTGAAGCAAAAGAAGTTATACTTTCGTACAATCAAAACGTTTTTTCTTTTGAGTTTGCTGCCTTGGATTATAATTCGCCGCAATCAATTCAATATGCATATATGATGGAAGGATTTGATGAAGACTGGATTGAAAGCGGATCTAGAAGATTTGTTACATACACAAACCTTAGTTCTGGTAAATATAAATTTAAAGTTAAAGCCACAAATGCAGATGGAATCTGGAATGAGAATGCAACAGAACTTGCTGTAATAATTAATTCACCCTGGTGGGCTACAGGATGGGCTTATTCATTATACGTTTTCGTAATTATTGCCGGCTTATATACTATTAGAAGGTTCGAACTCAACAGAACACGTTTAAAGAGCATTTTAAAAATGCGTGAGTATGAAGCGATTAAACAAAAAGAAATTGATGAAACAAAATCTCGATTCTTCGCTAATTTATCGCACGAGTTTCGCACTCCTTTGATGCTTATAAAAGGACCTCTGGAACAATTGATTGGCGATGAATCAAATAAAAAAAATATTGATCGTTACAAAATGATTCATCGTAATACTGAAAATCTTCAATCGCTAATCGATCAATTACTTGAATTAACACAGCTTGAATCAGCATCAATTCCAGTTAAAGCTGTTAAAGAAAATTTAATTTCTGTATTACGCGGATTACTTTCCTCTTTTGAAACTCTTGCTGATGATAAAAAAATTGAACTTGCTTTTAACAGCAAATATGATTTATTACCTGCCTGGATAGATAAGGACAAGCTCGAAAAAATAATTTACAATCTTCTTTCTAATGCTTTTAAGTTTACACCAGTTAGCGGAAGCATTTCTGTTAATGTTA
>CALLZX010000089.1 GCA_937858935.1 uncultured Ignavibacteriales bacterium
GCTTCTCCCGACAAGTCGGGATCGCAATGGCAATTCTATATTACTGCGGTGCATCTGCTGTGTATTTTTGCTTAACAGCATCGATAGTTTCGATATCCTCTATTCCAGAAATTCTTTGAGCTAAAGATTTTCCATCAAGTTGATGAAATTCTAAAACTTCAAGTGGAGTTCCGCATTCTGGATATTCTTTCAATCCAAAGTTTGTAAACTCTTTTCCGGCAATAGAATTTGTTTCAACTAAAGCATTAAGTAATCTATCGCCAAGTCCGCCAACTGCTGAATGATCTTCCAAGACAAAAATTCTTTTCTGATCTTTTACTAATTTTTTCAACCAATCATTATTAATTTTATTTATCCACGGCATATTTACAACTTTTAATCCAAAACCAATCTTCTTTAAATAATCTGAAGCGACTAATGCTTCGTGTAACATTACAGGACCGTAACCAAAAAGTATTGCATCATTTCCTTCTGTCAGCTCTGCACCAACACCAACTTTAAATTTATAATTTTTAGGCAGTTCAATTTTTTCAGGTGATGGACCAATTACCAATCTTAGCATACAATTTTCTTCAGACTGATTTACACAATATTCTGTTGCCCATTTTGTTTCTTCGGCATTGCAAGGTTGTATGATTGTTATATTTGGTAACGCACCAAATAAAGAAATATCCCGAACACTTTGATGTGATTTTCCAGGTCCTGCTGGAATCATTCCTGAAAAATGACAAGTGTAAATAATTTTTGTTTTTTCACCAGCATTGTTATAAATCTGTTCATTAGCTCTCGCTGCAAGAAAACTTGCAAAAGTATTTACAACGGGAATCAATCCCATTCTTGCTAACCCGCCAGCCATTGAAACCATATCCTGCTCAGCAATTCCGTTTTCAATAAATCTATCCGGATAAGTTTTTTCAAAATTGCGGAGTTTGCAATCAGCAGAAAGATCACCATCAAGTAAAACTAATTTTTTATTTGTTTTTGCAATTTCAACCAACGCTTCACCATAAGCTTCTGTCACAAATTCTTTATCAAGCTTAGTAACTGGTTTACCTTCAGATTTATTTTCAGGTATCTGAATACTTTCAATCCCAAGTTTATCAGCAAGTTTATTAATAGTGACGGTCAACTCTGTAATTCCTTTTTCATAACTTTCATCGTCAGGTGCGCCGGAGTGCCATTTGTAAAGTGTCTTCCCTTGAAAAGTTTCCTTGAGAGGTTTTTCCATAAACGAAACTCCTCTGCCTTTAATTGTATCCGCAATAATCATTTTAGGTTTATTTGTAACTTTTTTCAGATCATCAAAAATTTTTTTCAAAACATTGTAATCGTGTCCGTTAATTCGCACAACATGCCAGCCAAACGCTTCAACTTTTTTTACAACGTCTTCAATATTATTTACATCAGCAACAAGCATATCTGTTTGATATTTATTATGATCCATAATTGCAGTGATGTTATTTATTTTTTGGTGAGCCGTTGCTTGCAGTGATTCATAAATTTGTCCTTCCTGAAATTCTCCATCACCTGTTAAAACATAAACGTGGCCTTTATTATTCTGATATGATTTTGCCCAGGCAAAACCTTTCCCTTTAGAAATTCCCATTCCAAGTGAACCTGTACTTGCTTCAATTCCATTTTGTCTTACTTCAGGATGACCATCGAGTCCGTGTAATCTTCTTAACATTAATAATTTTTCTTCTGGGATAATTCCGAGTGCATAAAACAATGAATATAATCCAGGAACATCATGCCCTTTGGAAGAAAAATAAATATCTCGATCAGGGGAATCGAATCCAACATCAAAAACATTCATCTCGTTTAAGTAGAGGTAAGTGGTAATATCCATCGCACTTAAACTTGAACCTAGATGACCTGAACCGGCTTTCTTTACTGCAACAAGAGTGTTGTATCTACACATATCTGCAAACAACTCCATCTTAACTGCCCATTCGCCGCTGAATGATTTTACTTTATCAAACTCTGATTTTTTTATCAAGTTGTATTGCACGTAAAACTCCAAAAGTTTTTGAGAGAAATTGAAAAATCGTTATTGAAAAAATATTGTTATAGATTGAGAAATGATAATTAAGAAATGATTAAGTGACCAAAAACAAAAGCTCATTTAAAATAAAGAACCCGGTAACCGAAGCTACCGGGCTTGTCCTAACAAAAGGTCTGGGGGTTAACCTTCTGCTAGCGACAACCGAAACTTAAATCAGAATTTTTAATTAATCAAGAGATATTAAGCACAGAATTAAAATATTTTTTATTTTGTTGTATAAGATTTTTAAGAGCTATTCTACTAAAGAAATAATCAATAAATCGCAAATAAAATGATAGAAAAAGAAGTCCAAATACAAGCATTAAATGATTTAAAAATATTCAAATCCTTAGTTTCATTTGCCCTTATTCTAAGCATCATCACAATTTTGTATAATATTGCGGAGGGTTTATTTTCTATATTTTTTGGATTGAATGATGAAACTCTTGCACTCTTCGGTTTTGGGTTGGATAGCTTTGTCGAAGTTATCTCAGGTATTGGAATTCTTCATATGATTATAAGAATGAAAAGAAATCCGGTTTCAGAAAGGGATGAGTTTGAAAGAACTGCTTTAAGGATTACTGGGTTCAGCTTTTACTTACTTGGTGTCGGACTTATACTTGCTTCATTATTGCTGATCATAAACAATGTAAAACCTGAGACAACAATTGTTGGGATAATAATATCAGTTATTTCCATTTTAACGATGTATGCCCTTTTGCACTATAAGTTAAAAGTTGGAAAAGCTTTAAACTCTGATGCAATAATAGCGGATGCAAACTGTACAAAAACATGTTTTTATCTATCATTCATACTATTAGCTTCCAGCTTAAGCTATGAAGTTTTTAAGATTGGTTATATCGACATAGCTGGGTCACTTGGAATAGCATATTTTGCTATTAAAGAAGGCAAAGAATCGATTGAAAAATCTAAAAGTGAAAAACTATCTTGTTCTTGTGAAGATAATTGTCACTAACCTTTTTTTATCAAATCGAACATTTCCTGAACAGCCTGTTTTATACCAACAAAAACTGCCCGAGCAATAATTGAATGCCCAATGCTAACTTCATCAATATCTGTTAACTCTCTAAAAATTTTTATGTTTTGATAATCTAAACCGTGACCGGCATTTACACCTAAGCCTAATTTCTTTGCATGCTTTACAGCTACCCTGATTTTATCCAATTCATCAAATTGTTCTTCTTCAGAAAATGCGTTAGCAAAAACGCCGGTATGAATTTCTATATAATCACTTTTAATTTCTGCAGCAGCATCAATCTGTCTAGTGTCAGGTTCAATGAAAAGTGAAACTTCAATATCGTACTTATGAAGTTCTTCAATGGTGTTTTTCATTAATGTAATATTATCAATAACATTTACACCGCCTTCAGTAGTAAGCTCAAGCCGTTTTTCAGGCACGATAGTAGCGAGTTCAGGTCCAATATCACAGGCAATTTTAATTATCTCTTCGGTTGCGGCCATTTCAAGATCAAGCTTGGTTGTGATGAGCTCACGAAGTAATCTTACATCTCTTTCATTTATGTGTCTTCTATCTTCACGCAGATGAACGACTATCCCATCAATACCCGCTTGTTCAGCTATTAAAGCTGCTGTTACAGGATCAGGTTGTGTCTCGCCGCGTGCATTTCTTAATGTGGCTATGTGATCAATATTTAATGAAAATCTCATTATAAACCTCAGAAAATTTGCTTTATTAAATTTACAATTGATGTGAATCCGATTCCATAATCGTTTGCTCTAAATCGTAAGGATGATATTACATCTATGGAAAACATTACACCAATATGAGTGACTACACAATAATAAATCGAACGAGTTCTTAAAGCAAGAATACCAAGTGCAATTCCACCAAAGATAGCACCGAAAGTTTCTAAAAATGGTTTGCCATTGTGCAGAATTACAAACGGAATCATTTGCATAAGAACAGCGTAACCGCCAAATCTTTTTTCTAATCCAAACAACATAAATCCACGCCAGATAAATTCCCACGCAATCATATACAGCAACATCCCTGCTTCATAAATAAACAAAGTATCCCAATCGGATTTTGCACTTAATAGATGAGGGTATTTTTCTGCAAACACTGGAGTTGCAGAAACAAACCACACCAGAATAATCATAACTAAAAGAAATAAAAGGGAAAATGACAACCCAACTTTTACATCACCAAACTGTAATCCGTAGTCTGAAAGTTTTTCCTTAAATCCAAATTTGATAATTATGCTTCCAAGGATGAAGAACGTAAAAAAGTCTCCAATAAACCAGTACAGATATTCTATTAAATATGGATCTGTATAGCTCTGAAAGTCTTCGAATAAATTTGAACGAAAAAATCTCCTTGATGTATAATAGAATGAAATTGTCTGAAGTATCGCAACAGATAGG
>CALLZX010000090.1 GCA_937858935.1 uncultured Ignavibacteriales bacterium
AGCTTTTCAATCCGCAAAACGGATTTTTTACTGATCTTGATGAGATGATTTCAGATAAAGTAAAATATCTATATGCTTATCAGGAACCTGAAAACAATATTTATTTTGAATGGCTTGGCCATTTTTATCATGGTCAGGATTTTTCTCAGGAAAGCTCCGATAATGCAAACCTTTATGACATCGGATTTAGAATTCGAGGTACAGTATTTAATCACCTTGGATATAATCTTACAGTAATAAAAGGCGGAGTTAGTGGTGATAAAGCTTTAGCGGAGGTTATTGAACCACGATTACTAACAAGTTTTAAATGGTTAGAAGATTCTGAAAATATTGGTAATTATGATTTTACTTATGGATATCTTAAGTATCATACAGAACCGTATGAAGGTATGGATATTAGTTTTCAACTCGGTAGGGAAGACATAACGCTTGGTTATGGTTACGGAAGTAAATTAATACTTTCTGGTGATAACCCAACGATGGATTTTTTAAAATTTAATTTTGATTACGGCATTATCAGTTTTACATCTCTGCATGCTTCTACAACAGGTTATTTTAGTTATACTCCGGAGGAACGTTATACGAAGTACTATGCTCATAATCATTTAAAGTTAAAGTTTAATAATTTATTTGATATTGGAATAGGGGAGACGATGATATATTCTGGGCGGGGAATTGAACTTGGGTATTTAGCTCCTGTTACATTTTATAAGTTTATTGAAATGGGAATCCAGGATAGAGATAACGGAAATATTTATTTTGATCTTCAAACTAAATTTGTAAAAAATTTGGAATTACAGGCAACGTTTTTACTTGATGAAAATATATTAAGCAATCTTAGTGATCTGGAAAAATATACTAATAAAACTGCTTACCAGCTTGGTGCATTTTGGTATAATCCGGTTAACATTACTGATCTTTCTTTGATAGTGGAATACACAAAAATTCGCCCTTATGTTTACACACATTTTAATATTCAAAATAATTATACGGCATTTGGTGCTAATCTTGGGCATAGAATTGGGCCTAATGCAGATGAGTTGATGTTAAGGTCAAACTATAATTTTAATGAATGGCTTCGTTTTACTTTTGAATATCGCTACCAAAGAGAAGGGAATAATATCTATGCTGAAGATGGAACACTAGAAAAAAATGTTGGTGGTGATATTGCACTTACTCATGGATACGTATTGGAAACCGATCGGGCTTATTTTTTAGATGGCGAAAGAGTAAACACTAATTTTTATAGTTTGGGATTTAGAATAGAACCTATAAGAGATTTTATTTTTGATATATCATACAATCTTAATAAAAGTACAAACACAACTACAAATATTTCAACAGAATTAAACTACGCACTCTTGCGGTTTACATTAGAATACTGAGTGGATGATAAATACTATATTAGTAGAGTTTGTTGATAAATACTAAAACTTACCTCTACAATTATTTGCCAAACACGTAGCATCCCTCAAATATGAATAAAAAACCACATCCAATTCCTAATTATGGGAAGACAAATTGATCAAATGCTATGTATGGGAATTGGGAATAATGCAAAATTTGAAATTTTTTATAAATTAAAACTATTGCCCTTTGTGAAATTATGGAACGCAGTTTGATCTAAAATTACAGCAAAAAAATAATTCATTAAGGATAATTTTATGAAAAAAACATTACTACTTTTCTTTATACTGTTTGCTGTTGGCACAATGCTTAGCTTTGCTCAAACGGTTAGTATCAAAACCTTTGGTGTAACTCCTAGAGACGTTTCTAGGGATACAGTAGAACATTATTTTGATAGAGCATACAATAGTCTGCTCAATGTTGGCAAAGAAACAAAAGTTTTCTTACAAGGATCTTCATCAGTAGCTCTTTCCGGCGCAACCTGGAATTTTTCAACAAAACCCACCGGTTCCAACGCTACATTTGGAGCAGTTAAGAATTTGGATACTTCAAATCAAATCGTAACTTTTGTACCAGACGTTGTTGGTACATACGTAATTGAATTTGGAAATGCTGGTGATGTTGCCTTAATTACTATAAATTCTGCAGTTTATTGGGGAGTTGAAGGCGGACCAGTTTCTTGTAAAACATGTCATCAAAACGTAATAAATAATCTTCCTGCTGTATACAATACCTGGATAAATACCGGACACGCATCTGATACCAAAAAAGCATTTGATGGTGAATTAAGTGATCACTTTAGAGTAAGTTGTATGCCTTGTCACTCAACAGGATATGATCCAGCAGCAGAAAATGATGGATTTGATGATTTTCCATTCGTATTTCCTACAGTCTTTCAACCAGGAATGTATGATTCTTTGACTGTACTATATCCGGAAGCAATGGGAAGAGCAAACATACAATGTGAAGCTTGCCATGGTCCTGGAAGTAATCATTTAAGTGCAATAGACCAATCAAAGATCGATATGTCAGTAAGTGCTGAAGTTTGTAATTATTGTCATGATGCTTCAGGAACACACCATGTTATTGGTGATCAATGGAAACATTCTGGACATGATGCTACCGAATTTGATGGCAGAGGATTTCATGGCGGACACGCAAAAGGTGAATTTGTTATATCCGCTGATAGAAATGGCTGTTCACCATGTCATAGCGGTTCAGGATTTATTCAGTGGATAAAAGAGGGAAGACCTGTTGATGCATTAGGATTACCTGCAGCAACAACAATTAGACCTCCGGCAACAAATATTTCTTGTGCAACTTGTCACGATCCTCACGATGCAACAAACACACATCAATTAAGATCTGTTGAATCATCACTTGGTGATGGTACTCTTATTACTGAAGAACTTTACGGCACAGGAACAACCTGTATGACCTGTCACAGAAGCAGAAGATATGCAAAAACTTATGCTTCAAACACGGCTAATCAAAGTGCACATTACGGTGCGCATCACGGTCCTCAGGCTGATATGTTAGTTGGTAAAAATGCACCGGATTATGGTATTGAATTTCCAACTTCACCTCACGGCGTAGCTGGCGGTAATGCTTGTGTTGATTGCCATATGGTTGGAGAAAAAACAGATCTTAGTGGTAATCCTCTTCCTTTTGGCGGACATACATTTAATATGAATGATGTTGAAGGTGTAGATCACGTTGAAGCATGCCAACCTTGTCACGGAAATGTTGGCTCATCATTTAAAGACAAAAAGTATTATATAAATGGTAACGCAGACTTAGATGGAAATGGCGTTGCACAAGGCTTGCAATTAGAAGTTCACGGATTGATGGAAAATTTAGGAGAACTATTACCTCACGATGCAGCTGGAAATGTATCAATAACAAATTCCAATGCAGATTCCATCGCTCTAACACCTGAAATAATGAGAGCTGGATATGTTTATTTCTGGATTGAAGAAGACAGAAGTTTTGGTATTCACAATCCTGCTTTTACTGTAGCTCTGTTAAAAGCGGCTATAGAAGAAATGGGCGGTACAGTTGATGTAGAATTTGAAGACAATAATTTGCCATCATCTTTTTCACTAAATCAAAATTATCCGAATCCATTTAATCCATCAACAACAATTAGTTTTAATTTACCTGTGCAAGCTAAAATAAAAGTTATTATTTATGATGCGCTTGGAACACAGTTAGAAGTTATTGCTGATGATGTTAAGAGTGCCGGTACACATAATATTACCTGGAATGCAAAAAATTATGCTTCTGGCATTTATTTCTACAAATTAGAAGCTGATAATTTTGTACAAGTTCGTAAGATGATTCTTATGAAATAGTACTTAGTGTTTGGTTAGTAGTTAGTTAGATCTATAAGGGCTCAGGAAACTGAGCCCTTGTTTATTTTAAAGGTGAACCACAATATTTCTATAAAAAGATGAAATGCTTCAAATGAAAATTCCCAATTAGTTTACTTAATATCAGGAGGTTTAAAAATGAGTGAAAGAAATTATACAGTTTAGAATATAAAGTTTTTATTGTCTATCTGTTAATTAAGAATAATTTTCATATGAGCAGCTAACTAGTATGAATTAAAAATGAGTTGAGCTAGAAGTTAGAGAGCAATTTGCTTGTCTTGTTTAACTCTATACGCAAAAACATCTTAACCTGTAAAATAGTTTTTGGCTAGATTTGGTATTAGCAGCAGTGAATAGTATTTCTGGGTTCGAATACAAGGTCATCTTAATGAGCACATCGCGTGTCTTCCTGAAGTCATTGGATTGTCTGCTGGGGAAGAAGTTATTATTATAAATGCAAAAGATGAAATAGAGGGAGGTTAAACAATTCTTAGAATGATTATAGATGAAGAAGCAGTTTATGTCATTTTCTGCAATTACTGAGTGCTTAAATAGGTTAGTATGCTTAATACATTCCACAAATTAAAGATGGCTACAAAAGGAATTAAGTGTGATCGACCGAATGCTGTTCATAAACATTGCGTGCTTTATTAATATGTAAACTTCCGCGGTACATTTTGGTTTTTCATCTCCATTATTGATGAATTATAACAGGTATACGGTTCTTCCAGTGCTAAGATTGTGGCTGAAAGAGTCTGATGTTTAGATAATGTTTCAGAGTGTCTTAGAAAAATATCCTGGTTATGAATAAATAATCATTTCTGATAAAGGCTTTAGTTTATCCATTGAGATTTTGCTGAGTATCTTAAGCAACTTTAGCATCAGTAAATAAGAACTTCTATTGCCTATCTGCAATGAAACTGAAAGATTGAATATTATCACATTTTCTTGCAGCAGAATTGTCCGAAGTAAATGTCTTTATTAATCTTGATGATGCTTGAAAACTGATTGCCAGTTTTGTGGATAATTATAATACTGTAAGACTTTACATTCTTTTTATTTCTTAACACCTGAAGATTATTCACTAGATCGAGTTGATGAAAACTAAATCTTAGAGAAAGGAAACTTCAAAGAGCTAACTACACAGATTTTCCAGAAAAGGGATTACAGAGGAAGAAGTTAGAAAGAATAACTGATTTTTTGTCTTATTTATTTATTAAAAAATTCTATTCTGGTTCAACCAAAGCATAGTATTTTAAGAAACTTTTATAAAATAAAAAAGACACCATCGATACCAGAGATAGTGCCTTAATCAGTCAAATTATAGTAAAAACTTTACAGAGATTTACTTTAGTAAAATCAGTTTTTTAGTATCAGTATAGTTTCCAGTGTTTAATTTATAAAAATAAATTCCACTCGGCAGATTAGATGCGTTAAAATCGATTTCATAATTTCCGGCATTTCCATACTCATCAACTAAAGTCGCAACTTCATTTCCAAGCACATCATAAATCTTTAAAGTCTGCCATCCACTTATAGGTGCTTGCCAGGAAATATGAGTAATTGGATTAAATGGATTTGGATAATTTTGTTTTAATGAGAATTCTGTAGGTAATTTATTATTTTCATTCTCTAAATCAACCGTAATCAGATCAAATTTTACATAACTAAAATTGAACTCACCAAAAAATAATCTTACTTGCAAACTACTAGTGCCTTGAGGCAGCCAAACATTTGGTATTGTAATATACTGCCAGTTTTGCCATCCACCTGTAGCCGGAACATCAAGAATAGAACCTATAGTGCTCCCATTAAGCGATAAAATTATTTTTCCGCCTGTAGTTGGTGCCGAAACATTTACCAGTACATTGTAAGTGCCGCTGCTTGTGATGTTCACTGTATATTTAAGCCATTCGCCTGTTTTAGTCCAACCTACATTATACCCATTTGAAAACGGATCATTGCAAGCCTGAATATCAACTCCATCATTCCTATAACTATATCCGCTGTTGTAAACTCCTCCGCCCGTGTTTTGATAATCAACATCACTATAAGCGGAAAGATATTTACCCATATCATAATTTACTGCCTGAACAATTCCCGGGATCTGATTATTTGCAAATGGAATAACTTCTGTATTATTCACTTGTCTGAACATAGCATCAATTACATCCTTATTGTATTTGCATTGTTCAATTTTCGTAACATTTGCCTGAGCCATAAGAGCTGCAAATGCTGTATTAGAAGATGGTGGAGTGCCGCCGTTGGTCCAGTAATTTAGTAAACTCTGATATGCTGGTAATAATGGAATAGAAAGCGGACCTGAAATTGAGGAAATTTTTTTATGAGGCCACCATGCCCAGCCAATGTTATTTGTCTTCATCAATTCAATACATTCTACAAACCACTGATTAGAATTTTCACCCGTTTCTCCAAGCCATAAAGGTATGTTTGTACTATTTCTTAGGTCAATTAAATATTGAATTGAGGATTGACTATTTCCATTCCAGTATTTATGAAAACTGTAAGACATATTTTCATCCCAGGCAGGGGTTAAACCATTAAAATCTGTAGCAAACCAATTTCCTTCTATAAATAGAATATGATTATTATCAACAGCACGAATTGTATCTGTTAATCGAATATACAAATCTCTTAAAGGTTGATTGTTTGGCTGCAGACTCCATTTAGGTTCATTTATTAGATCGTATCCGCCAATCCATGTTTTATCCTTATATCTTTCTGCAATTTTTCTCCAGATCATTACTAATAAATCTTTGTTTGATCCGCTCTCCCATAAAGATGGATTTGCAGGATTGTAATCGCTAATTGGTTCATCGCTTTGTCCGCCAGGAGCGGCATGCATATCAAGTATAAGATAAATTTCATTTTGTTCGCACCAACTAAGTAAAGAATCGATGATATCAAATCCAGTATTTAAGAAAGTTGGCGGATTTGTATTAGTCGCAAAAAGATTATAATGCATCGGCAGTCGTACAGAATTAAATCCCCATTTTTTCAAAGAATCTATATCAGCTTTTTTAATATAATTTTCTCTGAATGTTTGATAAAAAGTTTCTGTATTAGTCGCACCAATTAAAGCTGAAATCTTTGATCGGATTTGCCATTGAGCATTTGCAAATGCCGATGTCTGCATCATATAACCTTCCTGAACTAACCAGTTGCCAAGTCCCATTCCTTTAAGCAATACTTCATTACCATTTCCATCAATGATTTTTTTATTATCTCTATGTAAAAATCCCTGAGGAGTAATTTGGGTTTGAAGAAGTAACACACTCACGATAAATAAATGTACCAATTTTTGTATCACACGTAGCTCCGTTGCTGTTTTTTTATAAATAAAAATTTATGGTAATAGTTTTTCTTTCACTTCATTATTCATCCATCCCGAGAATGGAGTTAGAAGTGGAACACCTGCCATTCTTCCACCGAATCCCATAAATCTATGAACGAACATTTGAATATTAGTTGATGTTATTTTATCAAGAACATTGTTGTAGATTTTTACATTCTTCTCAATAGAGAGATTTGCAGTTTTATCATTCAATTTTTCAGTAAGAATTTTTAATCGTAAAGCACTTCTAAGTTGATCTTTAACTTCATTATATGCGAATGCCATGGAATCATTTGTTTCCGTCTTTTCAACCAGCTTAAGAATTGTATAACCGTTACTTCTTTTTAATGGTCCAAAAATTTCATTAATACTCATTCCGGAAACAGTATTTGATAAATCACCAAGCAGGGAAACAGGTATCAAATCGGTCTCACCATCTTGATTTAGTAGGGAATCAGTTTTACCGAAGTACTCAGCTATCTCTGAAAATTCTACTCCTGCATTCATTTTATCCAGGACAATTCCAATTTCATCCAAATCATTTAATGTTATCATCTGAAGTTTTACTAATGAAGTACTAAATGATTTAACGAATTGATTATTATAAAAATTGATCAGCATTTCTTCATCTACTTCAATTGAATCCAGAGTATTCACAAGGTACATTTGCGCTAGATATTTTTTTCGCCATAGATTAAGATCACTCTTAACCTGAGGAAGAAGATGATAACCCTTTTTGTATCCTTCTTCAGTTAAGATTTGCTCTTCTACAAATCGTTTTGATATATAAGCAAGTTTGGAAAGAACCGCATTTGAATCTAACTGGGTAATGCTAAAACCAGTGTAAGCAACTTTACTAAGTAAATCATAAAGCAGGATCTGTTTTTCTTTAATATTAAACAAAGGTGATTTTAAATCTGATTCACTTAAGGACGTTTTGATTTCTTGAAAATCATTCTCGTTTAGTTCGAAGTAATTACTTTCCTCCCTAACCACTGGAGTTTTATCTTTTAATCTATACCAGAAAATATTACTAAGAAGAAATAAGGTATTTGAATTTATTTTTACGTTTGTTCCTTTTAATAAATTATTTCGATATTCATTAAATAGTATTTCAAGTTTACGACGTTTAATAGGTTTTCTAATATTTTCAATTGCTTGCTGATCTCCCAGATTTAAGGGAGCAAAAATATTATCTCTACAATAAAATATTATCCAGCCGTTATCAACTTGAAATGGATTACTATAACTTCCTTTTTTCAATGAATAGATTGTATCTTCAATTGTTTCATTATCTAAGTCCCCAAACTTTACATTTATAATCGTATCATCAATTGAATTAAATAGGGGAATTAGCGAATCTATATTTGTTATGGACTTAAGTTGTTTGTGGAATTCAAAAATTGAAACGGAATCTTGTGATGAAATAAATCTTACCACTTGTGTAAACTGAGATTTACTTATCCCTTTTTCAAGATCCGATTTAGAGACTGTAACTTTGTTTTCAACCTCTTGCTTGAATAATGCATCACGAACAAATAAATCCTCTATTGGTTTAAAGTAGAAATCAAATTGTTTTGTTTTTACAATTCCCATTTTTTCTGCATCCATAGCCCACAGTTTTTCGGCAATCAAGGAATAAAGGAAATCATACTTAAGAGAATCTGTATCAATCTCTTTATTTACAGGTATATAAGGTGATAACTCAAATCTAACTTTAAACTCCTTGGCAGTTATTTTTTCATTCCCAACCTGCGCAACTATTGTTTCATCGTCCTGAGAAAACGAAATAGAACTAAAGAGTAATAACAATACTGGTATTAAATATGCTTTCATTATTCCTGCACAATCATTTTAATGTGAACTTTTCTTTTAATTTAATATCCTGAGATGAACTTCCAATCAAAATTTCAAACTCCCCGTTTTCAGCAGTCCATTCCTTTGTTTTGGGATCAAAGAAAGAAAGCGCATTTTTATCAATTGTAAATTCAACAACTTTTTCTTCACCTGGATTTAAGTTTACTTTCTTAAATCCTTTTAGCTCTTTTGCTGGTCTATCAATAGAAGATTGAATATCCTTTATGTAAAGCTGAACAACTTCACTGCCATTTACGTTCCCAGTGTTCTTAACACTTAATTTTATAAGTAATTTATCATTTTGATTGACATCTTTTGATGATAATTTTAAGTCATTGTATTTAAATGTTGTATAGCTTAAACCAAAACCGAAAGGAAATAGTGGTTGAATATTATTTTTTTCAAAATGTCTGTAACCAACATAAATTCCATCTTCATATCTCGTTGTTCCATCTTCTTTAAGATAAGTATTGTATGCAGAACAATCTTCCCAACGCTGCGGGAATGTCATTGGCAATTTTCCTGAAGGATTTGTTTCACCAAGTAAAACTTCAGCAATTGCATTACCAGCTTGTTCACCTGCAAACCAGGCTTCGATAAGTCCGCTAACATTGTTTAACCATTTATCCATTAAAACAGGAGAGCCTGTGGTTAAAACAACTATTGTATTTTTATTTACTTCAGTTATTCTCTTAATAAATTCATCCTGATCATTTGGAAGAATTAAATTTTTTCTATCGAATCCTTCACTTTCATAATTTGCATTTGTTCCTGCAAACACAATTGCAACATCAGAATTTTTAGCTGCATTTATAGCCTCAACAATAAGCTCATCATTTGGTTTTCTCCAACCAAATTTTACAATTGCACCGCCGCCTTTTTCATAATATTCTAATTTAATCTTATATAGTTTACCGGCAACTAATTCTTTTGAGTAAGAATTTGTTAGCATTGCATGATCATTCCAATCGTTAATAACCAGTTCATCATCAATATAAAGTCTTACTCCATCATCACTTGCAACATCAAATGTATAGCTAGCAGATTTATCAGCTTTAATAAAACCTGTCCATCTTACTGAAAAATTATCTTTCTGAAAATCTT
>CALLZX010000091.1 GCA_937858935.1 uncultured Ignavibacteriales bacterium
TTGATAATTATTCTTCTTTATTGCAACAAGTAATTCAAGATAAAACATTTCTTCAAACTTAAATCTTCGTTTAGCCTGCTCGAATAATTCTTTGCTTTCGGGATAATGATAATTTTTAACAGCGGTAATTAAATCAATCAGCTTATGCTGTTCAATTATTTCTTGTGGAAGAGTCTCTTCAAGATTATCAACATAGCTTTCAATAGCGGTGTTTATAATTCGGCGTAAACTTAAATCACCAATGTTTTTTTGTTTTAGCTCTTTTGGAATTCTATAAAACGGAATGATCTTTCCTGTGATAAGAAAGCTTTGTGTTTCTTCTTCTGTAATCTTATCAAAATCAGGATGAACAATTTGAAGCTTGTTATAATTTATTTCAGGCTTGCCTGAGATTGCAAAATAATCTCCTTCGTTAAACACAGAATAAAAATATTTTACTCCCTGGAACCAAACACATTCTATAAAACCTGATGAATCTCTGAACTGAACTTTTAGAATTTCTTTCCTGCCAAGATTTCTTTTTTCTTTATCAACAACCTTTGCAATTATTGTTGCTTCGCCATCATAACCATTCATTGCATATCCATAAGCCTTTGCTGCTGTTAATACAGTTGTTCTATCAAGATGGCGTGAAGGGAAGTAGAAAATCAAATCACGAATCGTGTTAATGCCAATTTTAGAAAATGATTCAGCACGCTTTGGACCAACAGATTTAATGTATTGAACCGAAGATTCAAGAATATTTTCTTTATCAGATTTCATTGCCCGAAAAATAGATGCTTGGCAAAGCAAACTCAAATTTGATTTAACTAATAAGTAAGATTTATTTAACTTTCCGCACTACTAATAAAAGGATTTTACTTTGGATTGGAAATTACTCTTAACGGATGATCGTCTTGGAATTGAGAAAAGTCAACTATCAAAAAAAGATGGGCGCAGTCAGTTTCAGAAAGATTTTGATCGAATAGTTTTTTCTCCTGCGTTTAGAAGATTGCAGGATAAAACTCAGGTTTTTCCATTGCCGGAAAGTGATTTTGTTCATACAAGATTAACTCACAGTCTTGAAGTTTCTGTTGTTGGTAGATCACTTGGCAATCTTGTTGGAGAAAGGATTATTGCCAAACATCCAAAACTGAAAAAAGATTTTACTCAATTCCATTTTGGAGAAATTGTTGCTGCTGCTTGTCTTGCTCACGATATTGGTAATCCACCGTTTGGTCACTCCGGTGAAGATGCAATTGCTGAGTATTTTAAAAATGGGAATGGTAAAAAGTTTAAGGAAGAAATTAATGATGAGAAAAAATGGAATGACCTGATTCGCTTTGAAGGCAATGCGCAGGGTTTTAGAATAATTACTAAACTACAAAATCAGGATGTTGATGGCGGATTGCAATTAACTTATGCAACACTTTCCGCATTAAACAAATATCCTAAAGAATCTTTGACTGATCTTGAAATAAAGTACTCAAAAGGACATAAAAATATTTACAAGAAGTTTGGATTCTTCCAATCTGAAAAAGAAATATTTAAGAACGTTGCTGAGAAAACAGGGCTGACCAAACCTACTGCTGCAGAAAAATATTTGTGGCATCGTCATCCACTTTCGTATCTTGTTGAAGCTGCTGATGATATCTGTTACAGCATAATGGATCTTGAAGATGGCTTTCGTTTGGGACTTTTATCTTTTAAAGAAACAGAAAGTTTACTGCTTCCGCTAATTCACAAAACAGATTTATCGGGTTACAAAAAACGTGATGATAATGAAAAGGTTGGTTACTTGCGTGCTAAAGCAATCAGCGATTTAGTTAATCTTGTTGCTGATACTTTTATGGAAAATGAAAAAGATGTTCTTGCGGGAAACTTTAATAAAGAACTGGTAACTGTAATTTCAAAATCGAATACACTTAAGAAAATCGAGAGAGCTTCTATAGCAAAAATTTACAGGCACAGAAGTGTTGTTGAGCGGGAAGTTGCAGGATATGAAGTTCTTGGTGGTTTGCTTGATACTTTTATTACTGCGTACAATGAATATTCAAATAATAATCTAACCTCCAAATACCGCGCAATCATAAATCTTATTCCCAAAAGATTTTTCTTTGGAGAAAAAAACAATCCCGAACTTTATCAGAGACTTTTAAGAGTTATAGATTTTATTTCAGGGATGACAGACTCTTATGCCGTTTCTATCTTCAGAAAAATAAGAGGAATTTCTTTACCGGGCGGAAGAGTAACGGAGTAATTATTACCCATTGTCATTGCGAAAGAGTCTTCAAGTAAAGCATTCTATTTTATAGGCGGAATAATAATAATACTGGGTGATGAATTGTAAGACAGATTGCTTCACCGACTAAAGTCGGATTCGAAATGACAAATAAAATGTGTTAATGTCTCTCAGTTTTCATGTCGCGGGTCATAAGATCGGTTGTAGCTTTTACAGGATCTTTATCCTCATATAAAATCTTATAAACTTCAGTTGTAATCGGAACTTCAACATTATTCTTTTTAGCAAGTTTAGAAGCAGAGCGACTTGTCTCAACACCTTCAGCAACCATTTCCATAGTTTTTAAAACTTGTTTAAGAGTTTTGCCTTTTCCAATTTGTTCACCCACATAACGATTACGGCTGTGCTTACTCATACAAGTAACAATCAAATCACCCATCCCGGAAAGTCCGGCAAAAGTTTCTGGTCTTGCACCCATTGCTAAACCGAGTCGTGAAATTTCAGCAACACCGCGAGTCATAATTGCAGCTTTAGTGTTATCACCAAAACCTGCACCATCAATAATTCCTGCTCCAATTGCAATTACATTTTTAAAAGCACCGCCAAGCTCAACGCCAAGAATATCTGTAGATGAATAAACACGGAAGTATGAATTCATAAAAGCAGATTGAATTGATTTTGATGTTTCCTGATCAATTGATGCAGCAACAACAGCGGTGGGAATTCTTTTAGAAACTTCTTCTGCGTGTGAAGGTCCGGATAAAACGCCAATCTGGTTATCACTTAAATTTGGATGAACATCTTTTAACATTTGAGACATTGTCATCAAGTGTTTGTTCTCAATTCCCTTGGCAACACTAACAAGAATAGAATTTTTAATTTCAGAATAGCTTACATCTTCAACTACAGAGCGAAGAAATTGCGATGGTACAGCAAGTACAATTAAATTTTTCTGATGAACAGATTCTTTAAGATCGTGGGTAATTAATATTTCTTGTGGAATCTTAACACCGGGGAGATAAAGAGAGTTAATCCTTTTCTTTACTAACTCTTTAACATAATTTTTTTTGTATTCCCAAAGTGTAACCTGATGACCATTATAATGAAGAAGAATACCGAGAGTTGTACCCCAGCCGCCAGCGCCAAGTACAGAAATTTTCATTATTTCTTTTTCTTAAAGCTTATTTTACTTTCTGTTCCGTTGATCAATCTCATAACATTTTTGCGATGTGTATAAACAACAAGTAAGGAAACAGCAGCTACAAACGGTAGTATTGTTCCATAACTCTGGATATGATCGTGAAGAATATTTTCTCTGAAAATAAGAGTAAATGGAATTGATAGAGCAGCTAAAATAGAACCAAGAGAAACATATCTTGATATTGAAACAACAATGATAAAAATTCCAAGAGCAACAAGCATATCAACTGTTATAATCATGATTAACATACCAAGTGCAGTCGCAATTCCTTTACCACCACGGAAACCTGCAAACACAGTCCAGATATGACCGATGACTGCAGCAATACCAGCAATGATTTGAACTAATGTAAAATCATCAAAAGGAGAAACATTTTGAAAAGGTAATCCACCATAATGTAATCTTGCAACTACAACAACTGCAAACGCACCTTTAACAGCATCTAGTATTATTACAAGCAATCCTTTTTTCCAACCTAATACGCGCATAACATTAGTTCCGCCGGCGTTTCCGCTGCCGTGTTCACGAATATCAATACCATGGGAGAGCTTACTTATAATGATGCTGGTTGGTATTGAGCCAACTAAGTAGGAGAGAATTATGATTGTTGCTAATAAAAACATTATAAATCCAAAAAATTGTGATAAAACCTAAACAATAAATTCTAAATAAACAATGTTAGAAATATTTGATATTTAGAAAGATTTTTATATTACCTTCAGTTAGATAATTATTATTATCGACCGATTCAAAAAATTATTGAATAGAATAACCATTATTATGCCAGTAATCTGTATATCTTGCAATAAACTCACTATTTATCGATTTTTGAACATCATCTACGTAACTTACTGATCTCATTCCGACCAAAGTTGTTGTTACTTCGGGTACACTATTAATTAATAGTATAGCTTTTTGCGAAAGTGATAATTTTTGCTGTTCATTATTGGCAAATTTATCAATTGCTTTATGGAAAATCTCATTATCCTGGTTCTTCTTTTTAGCCAGATTGCTGAAAATTGAATCCAATAAGATGTTAGTAGTTACGGCATAATTTCTTAAAGCACGTACAATATTTTCATTATCTGGATAACTTTTACCGATTTCATTTATAGCAAAATTTGCACGTGGGATTAGATACGTACTTTTTATCTCGTTAAAATTCCCTGGATTTTCAAACTTTCTATAATTTGATTTTAGAATTGCGGAAAGTGAAATACAATCAGAAACATTTTTTTTCTCACTCGCACTCAATCCCATATAGTTAATATACTTTTCAATGAGATTAGATTCTTGTTGATTCAAGTCATCGATCAAACTAAAAATTTCATTGTCGTTTCTGTCTTCCGTTACAGGATAATCTGCTAATCGTATAAGTTTATTTTTGCTTATAGCATTTAAAGGACGGTTAACTAAAACACCAAGTTCATTTTTTCCTGCAAGCTGTAAAAAAGATTTTGATTGATTTTGCTGATTTAAAATATTCATTCCGCCGTTTTCAATTAGATTCATTGGAAACTGGACTACTGCAAAATGATTGTTTTCGGAAATCTCATTTGCAATTGCAATTACTCTTTCCAGCGAAGTAAAATTCTGCTTAGTTTCTTTTTCTGCAAAAGTATTTGATGAAATTCCATAATAAGAAATTCTTCCGCGCTTAACTTCTTCTTCAAGATACATGAAAGCATCTTTAATTCTTCGAAAGTACTCTCGCTCCCTTCTTTCGGGGTCAGAAATGATGGAGTACGTAAGAAAGTATTCTGGGTTGTGAAGAAGATAAACATCAATCTTATCCAAATTTAATCTTTGCAGCGAAAGAGTAATTTGATTTTCTAGAAAATCCGGACTGATACAGTGCCACAAATCCTGAGTGCATTTTACAACATCTTTAAAGGCTTTACCTGACTCTTCTTTTTCAACCCCAAGCTTAAGATTTGATCCTTGTAAATATCCACCTTTGGAAACTACAATAACATCTTCGCGATTAATTTTATTTTCAGTAATAAGTTTGTTTAAAACTTTTCCAACAAGAATTTCACTTCCGCCATCAGAATAGTTTGAAGAAGTATCAATTACATTAATTCCAGAAAGTAATGCTTTCTCCAATGCTTTTTGATGTTGTGAAATTCCATCATCTATTCGATAGCATCCAAATCCGCATATTGATGCTCTAAAATTTGTTTTTCCTAATATTTTTGATTTAATATCAGGATGCTTTGCAAAGTAGTTTTTTGTAGATACTGAAGAAGCCATAAATTCCGAAAATGATAAAATTGTGATGCAAAGCTATGAAAATTGAGCAGATTCTCAAGTTTTTAGTATAAAAATTTACTTATATCTGTAAATCTTTTCTTTAAAACTATAATGCTATATATTTACAGCCCAAAATCATAGGATTATAAAAATGGCAAAAGTTCAGAGTTTTGCAGATAAAGCAAAAGGCAAGAAAAAAGTTGAAGGCGTAACTGTAAAGGTTATTAAAAGTATGAAGACCGATGGAGGCGCGTATAAGTTCAACGAAAAATTTGTTAAGCTTGCTGATATTAGCAAAGTAACAGATATCAAATAGTTTTAGCGTTTGATTTTTAATCAAACAGTTCAGGATTTAATGCTCCTTCTAAATGAAGGAGTTTTTCTTTTAAAGCAAGTCCGCCGGCATAGCCAACCAAATTTCCATTGGCTCCAATTACTCTATGACAGGGAATTATAATAGCAATTGGATTTTGTCCATTTGCTTTTCCAACTGCACGAATTGCCTTTACATCGCCAAGTTTTTCTGATAAAGTTTTATAACTGATTGTTTTTCCATATGGAATATTCCGTAACTCATTCCAAACTCTTTTTTGAAAATCTGTTCCTTCAATATCAAGCGTAACGTCAAATTCTTTTCTTGTTCCTGCAAAGTATTCTTTAAGTTGATCAAAAATTCCAAAAAGATATGGATCATCACTTCTAAGTTTTGTTGCGATGGATAATTCAGTTATTTCTTTTGCTGGATTAAAGAATATTTTTTTTACTCCTTTTGATGAAGCCAGAACAGCTATATTAATTTCGGAGATTGTTTCTTCAGAGTAGTATTTTATTTCCGACATATTCGCTTCCATAAAATAAAAAAGGCTGCTAAGCAAAGCAGCCTAAAAAAATAAAATATTATTTAAGCAGGAACTACATTTATGGCAGGATTAACATCACGTTTTAATAATCCTTCAATAGCAGTAAGTGTTCCGCTGATAGAACTTGGGCAGCTGCCGCAAGCGCCCTGATATCTTATCTTTACAGTATAACCATCCAATCCTAAAACTTCTAAACCGCCGCCATCACCTGCTAATGCTGGTCTTACTTTCTGATCAAGCAAAACATTTATTTGTTTCAACAACTCATTTGATTCTTCATCACTTACTAATATTTCCTTTTCTGGAGGAATTAAATTTTTATCAAAATTCTTTAAAAAATTAATAAAAGGTCTTTGTATCTGTCCCCAATTATTTTCTGCTGACTTTTCAATTGTAACAAACTTATCCATATAGAAAACAGAAACAACACCATCAATTTCAAAAATACCTTTAGCAAAAGGATCATTTTGTGCTGCTGTTTTATCAGCGTACTGTCTTGTTTCAAGGTTTAATAATTTTTCATTCAAAATAAATTTTAATGCGTGTGGATTAGGAGTTAAATCAACATCTTCTACCATTAACATAATTGCACCTTTCTTGTTTATACTTGTACGAAAAATAAACTTTCATTATTTACTCTGCAAGTCAGTTAAATCTTATGATGATAAATCGCATAGATTTCTTTTTAGAATTGCAGTTAAAGGCTATTTTTGTGTACAAAAAATCTGAGAAATGAATGAAAAAAATATTAGTTGTATTTACCGGCGGTACTTTTTCAATGATGATTGATGAAAAAACCGGTGGCGCTATTCCAAAATACTCCGGAAATGAACTACTTGGAATGATTCCCGAAGCAAAATCTTTGGCAGAAATAGAATGTCTGGATTTCGGAAAATATCCGGGCCCACACATTACACCGGAACTTATGCTTGATTTATCAAAAAAAATAAATGCAAAATTAAAATCAGATAAGTATGATGGTGTAATTGTAACTCACGGAACAGACACACTTGAAGAAACTGCTTACTTTTTAGACTTAACAATTAAAACAGAAATTCCGATTGTAGTTATTGGTGCCATGAAAAATAGTTCAGAAGCAGATTGGGATGGTCCTAGAAATCTAATTGATGCTTTACATATTTGTTTAAATGAGAATTCAAAAAACCTTGGTGTACTTGTTTGCCTTAACGGAGAAATAAATGCTGCAAGTGAAGTAACTAAAATTTATTCTGACTCAGTTGAATCATTTAAAAGTTTAGATTTTGGTACACTTGGATTTATTCAAAAGGGAAGAGTAATTTTTAATCGTTTACCAAGACATCTTGAAACAATCCAGACCCAAAATATTAATACCAATGTTGATTTACTTACAGTTTATGCCGGAATGGATGAAAAGTTTTTTAAATTTTCCGCAGATAGTAAGGTTGATGGAATTGTTGTTGAGGCTCTTGGCGTTGGTAACGTTCCTCCGCCAGCATTTGAAGGAATAAAGTATGCGGTAGAAAAAGGTATTCCGGTTGTTCTCACCTCTCGATGCCCAGCTGGAGAAACCGATGATGTTTACAGTTATCCAGGCGCAGGAAAACATTTGCACGATCTTGGCGTAATTTTCTCAGATTATCTTAACGGTCAGAAAGCAAGAATTAAATTGATGATCGTTCTTGGTTTAACCAACAAACAAGCTGAGATAAGGAAATATTTTGAGTAAATAATTTTAAGTATCAATCATCGTATTGAGATAATCTCTTAACAAAACCATTTCTTTTTTTGTTGAAGATTTTATTTCTGCTGGAAGATCTTTTGTAACTGATGTGTTAAGCAATTCATAAATTCTATGAACATGGACCGTAAAAGTGTATCTAAAATGGTCGCGCTTCCACTCATCATCTTTTTTCTTTTTAGAGATTAAATCAAAATCCTTTTTTAATAGTTCGATAAGAAAATCGAGACGAGGTTTTAGCTGATTATTCATTAAACAGAAAACTGTTTCAAATGATGATCAAGATGTATATAACACAATCTTGCCCACTGCTCAGTTGTTAGTTTTCCAAATGCGGGATGAACTACATTAGGATTTTTAGCAATAATGCTGCTAAAATTTTGGACAAAATTCAGTAGAGTTTTTTTGTCCTGATCAATAGTCGTTGGTCTAGTTCCCTTTACGCCCTGTTTTAGTTCAGGCACAGTTTCAACTTTACCTTTTGGTGCGGGCATTCCCAATAGAATTAAATGTTTTACAAGAGTTTTCAAAATGAAATTTCCTACATACTCTGTTGGTATTTCTCCAACAGCCATTTTCACTTGATCTGAACAATGACAGATCATTTCATTTACCTTCATTTTTCCCCATTGACGATTTGAATTTTCATTTAAGGAAAGGATTCTGTTCTCGATTTCTTTTTGAGTGGACGAATCTAAAATGTTTTTCATATTAAATTTTGTGTAATTCTTCAATGTCAACTTTAACAACTTCACTTATTGATCGACCGAGAAACAATTCTGCAACTAGTTTAAATGTTGTGGGAATATCACTAACATATAAATCTAAATTTCCTGGAACGGCTGAATTTGTTTCCAGTCCGATTCTGTTAATTTCATTCCGTACTACTTCAGCTGTTGCAATTCCAGAATCGATAAGCTTAACATCTTTGCCAATTATTTCCTGAATTACATCCGCAAGTAATGGATAATGCGTACAACCAAGAACTAGTGTGTCAATTTTTTTTTCTCTTAACTCTTTCAGGTACTCTTCTGCAATTTCATAAGTTGCACGATGATGAGTCCAGCCTTCTTCTGCAATTGGCACAAACAATGGACATGCTTTTTCAAAAATTTCTATTTTATTATCAATTTCTTTAATTGCGTTTGAATATGCATTGTTATTGATTGTTGCACGGGTTCCGATCACACCAATTCTGCCATTTCTTGTCTCTTTGTATGCCATATCTGCACCAGGCAGAATTACACCGATAACTGGAACGGCAAATTTTTTTCTAAGTTCAGGAATTGCAATCGATGATGCTGTATTACACGCGACAACGATAGCCTTAACATTTTTTTTAAGTAAAAAATTTGTATTCTGTATTGAGTAATCAATTACAGTTGCGTTCGATTTTGATCCATAAGGTACACGGGCGGTATCACCAAAATAAACTATACTTTCTCGGGGAAGAACTGATGACAATCTTTTAACAACAGTTAACCCGCCAATACCGGAATCAAAAACTCCGATTGGCATTTCTTTTTCCATAAAATTCAAATGTGCACCTACAAAATTTGTGTAATTGTTTCTGTTAACTCAGCAATAATAAATTGGTAATCATTTTGTGAAACTTTGTGTCCGTTTCTATCCAGTACATAAAACGAATCCACGATATCATCACCTTTAGTTGAAATTTTTGCAAAATAAATTATCAAACCAAGCTGATTCATTTTATTTGTTACGTGATACAGGAATCCTAATCTATCAGGTGAATGAACATCTAAAATTGTATAGCGATCATGTTTTTCGAAAGTAATTTTAATTTGCCCGCTTCGCTTAAATAATTTATTCTCAATGC
>CALLZX010000092.1 GCA_937858935.1 uncultured Ignavibacteriales bacterium
GATAATTAATTATCAGTCTGATGCGATTGTAAGCAAACAGTTGCTTAAGAAGAATAACGGAACCGTAACACTGCATGCCTTCGATAAGGATGAATCATTAAATGATAGTACATCGCCATACGATATACTTATCCATGTCCTGGAGGGTACTATTGATTTAAAAGTAAATGGTACTTCTAACTTAATTAAGGCAACTGAATATTTTTCTTTGCCTGCTAAAATCCCATATGCAATTGAAGCAAAAGAAAAAACTAAGGTTTTACTGACTGTGATAAAATGAAGCCCAGTGGTAGATTCTCTTTATTTAAAGAAATAATGAGAATTTGAGATATTGTTTTATTTAAAATATTAGCATCATAAGTAATTTGAATAGCCGGATTCAGTTTACAGAAAAGTAGATTTTCAAAATATTTATTTGTAAATGTCTATTTCCACTCTAATAGAAATAAAAACTGTTCAAATAATTGTAACAATTATATTGGTATTGCTGTGTTGCTAATTCTGCGTTCACTTAATTCTCTCAATAAATAAATAGCAATAATTTATAAAACCTAAATTAATGTTGATATTTTTATTATAGGGAATGCTGTAATTGTAAATAAAAATATTTAAGTTTCAGTATCGATAATTAATCAAACTATTTCGATAAATGAAAATTCTATCCGACTAATGAATAATTCAATCAATACATTTCTAATCATTATTAATAATCAGTGAGGATCTCATGAAAAAAATTCTATTTACGATCTTTGCAGTAATATGTTTTGCGAGCATTGGATATTCGCAAGTAACCACACTTTGGGAGAAATCAGTAACCGCGGGAACTAAACCAGTTTGGGAAACTGGTAGTACAACAAGAGGACTAAGTTATGGCTTAGTTGGCGGCAACCACAGACTTTTTGTGGTTAATCGTGACGCTTCTTTAGGCGGCAAGCAGATTTTTGTTTTTAATGCTTTAACTGGCGATTCAGTTACAATGCTTGATACAACAGGTATTTCTGGAGGAACGATTGTAATCAATGATGTTGAAGTTTCAACGGATGGAAAAATATTTGTTGGTAATGTTGCGGTTGGTGGCTTCTTTAAAGTTTATAAATACGATAGTCTTGCTGCTGCACCAGTCAATGTAATTAATTATGATGCTACCGGTAAGAGACTTGGTGATAAGTTTACTGTTACAGGGTCAACTGCTGATAATTCAATTGTCATCTGGGCTGCGTCCGCAACTGCAACTGGTGAAGTTGTTAAATTTACAACCACTGATAATGGAGTAACTTTTACACCACAAGTTGTTAACATTGGCACACTTGTTTCATTTTCATCAGCCAGCGCAGGGCCTTTAGCAAACAGCGATTTTTATTTTAATGCACATGGAATGAATGCTCAAAAATTTACTTCAACCGGAACTTTGGTTGGAACAATTCCAAATACTGTTCTTGGTACCGCTGGCAGTGCTATAAGATTCTTTAAATCTATTGCCGGTGATGAATATGTTGTAGCAAATGCTTTGGGAACGGGTGTTGAAAATGCTAAAATAATTAGAGTAGTTGGTGGTATTCCATCAGCTAGTGTTTTGTATGCAGCTACAACTACTTTGGGTACTAACTCTGCAGGCGGTCTTGGAGATGTTTCGATTCAACAAGTAAGTAATTTTGTATTTAATGTATTTGTTCTTAGCACAAATAATGGATTTGGTGCTTATCGTATAACAATCACACCAAGTCTTGCCGGTGATTATTATATCGGGGCCCCTGGTACTGGTCCTGGTGGAAGCAATCCACAGTTTGCTACGCTTAGAGAAGCATTTGACGTATTAAACGATGCAACATTTACAGCAAATTGTAATTTCTTTATTACAAGTGATATTACTGAAACATACACTCCAGTTGTTGGATTGGGTTTAGCAATAAATCCAGATCCTTTTACTGTAACATTTAAACCTTATACAGGTGTACAACCAACTATTACTCTTAACTATCCTACCGATTTAAACAGCGGACCTTCGGGTGCATTGGTTATTGGTATTCCAAGTAAAGGAAATGTTACATGGGATAGCTTAAGAACTACAAAAAATATTGTAATTGATGGTTCAAATACTGTTGACGGCACAACAAGAGATTTAACTATTCAAACTTCACTGACTGCTCAGAGAAATGCTTTCCCTCTTACAATCGTTGGAGATGTATCGAATATGGTTGTTAAGAATACTAACATTTATTATAAAGCTCAGGGAGTCAGTACTTCAGGAAATCTTTTTGTTAGTGCAGTTATGCTCAGGTCTAGAAATTATTTAAATATTGATTGGTCACCGAACAATATTTTATTTGAGAACAATCACATCAGTGCAAACTTTGATGGTGTTGTTCAAAGTGCTCAAGGATATGGCTGTTATCAGAGTGGAACTCCAAATGTTATAAATTATCCTTATAACATTACCCTAAAAAATAACTTGATTGAAGGGAAGAGAAGAAGTATTGCACTTTATCGCGCAGGCAGCCATGATATTTTAGGTAATGAAATAATACTGAATCAGAATATTGGATTTAATATATCTAATGAAGCAATCTACGCTGTAGATGTAGATACAAATTCAGTTGTTAATATGGACGGAAATAAAATTTCTAAAGTATCCTCTTTAACAAATGCGGCTACATTTGGCAATACAGCAATAAGCATAGAAACCTATGGAACCTATAATTTAGCAAACAATATGATTTACGGTTTTGAACTTACTGCTGCAAATCCTGTTGCATATGTTAGAGGAATCAAGAATTCATCTGCATCCGCAACTTTAAACTTAGCATTCAATTCAATTTACATGAATAATCTTGCGGATATTGGAACAGGAACTGTTTCTTATCAGGGATTACTATTTTCAAATGGAACAAACAATGTTGCAAATAATATTGTAGTTAGTGCTGAGACAGATTTTGCATCATATTGTATTTATAGAGATTTAGCTCTTGGAACATTAGCTTCTGATCATAACGATTTCTATCCTGTAAATGCTACCAATGGTAATGTTGGATTTTTCAATACAACAGCTACTCCAACTTTAATAGCTTGGCAAACAGCTTCAAGTCAAGATCCAAATAGCCTAAGTGTTGATCCATTGTTCGTATCATCAACAGATTTGCATTTAGCAAATACAACAACACCATTGATGGGAAAAGGAATGGCAATTCCCGGTGTTACTATTGATTTTGATGGTGAAACAAGAGACAGTATTCCTGAAATTGGCGCAGACGAATTCCCTGGAATAATTCCTGTTGAATTAGTTTCGTTCAATGCTTCACTTGATAAGAATAGTGTTGTTTTAATCTGGCAAACTGCTACAGAATTAAACAGCAGCTATTTTGATGTTGAAAGAAAAGTTAGCGGTAGTGAATGGAATTCAATCGGACGTGTAACAGCTGCCGGTAATTCAACAAGAACAATTGATTATAGATTTGTTGATGAAAATATTGCAGGTACACTTTCATTCTACAGACTAAAACAAGTTGATCTAGATGGTTCATTTACTTTTTCACAGGAAGTTGAAGTTAACACTGCAATTCCAACATCGTTCAGTCTTAGCCAGAACTATCCTAATCCGTTTAACCCAACAACTAAGATAAATTACAGTGTTCCGTTTGATACCAAGGTAACCATTTCTGTTTATTCAATAACCGGTGAATTGGTAATGGAACTAGTAAACGATAATGTTTCTACTGGATCTTATTCTGTTGATTTTAACGGAAGTAATCTTGCAAGCGGAATGTACATTTATAAAATGACAGCAGGTAACTTTACCCAAACAAGCAAAATGATGTTGATGAAGTAATTATGTTAGAGGCGAAAAACTAGAAGTAAAAAGGCACGAGAATCGTGCCTTTTTTTATTAACAATAAAAGAAATCTGTAATCTATTTTAGCAAAATCATTTGTTTTGATTTTACAAAATTTCCAGATTCAATTCTATATATATAAACTCCGCTTGATAATCCTTTTCCATCAAACACTGTTGTATGAACACCTGCATTAAGATGATCATTTATTAGAATTGCAACTTCTCTGCCCAGCATATCAAATACAGAAATTTTTGTTTGTCCTGCTTTCAGAATTGAAAAAGAAATTGTTGTACTTGGATTAAATGGGTTGGGATAATTTTGATAAAGGGTATAACCATCTGCAACAAAATCCTCATAATTCTCCTCAACAGATGTTGGAAATAAACCGGCAGGATAAAATGTATAAGCAATACCGCCTTTACTAAACCACGATTGTGATAAAGAAGTTTTATTAAATATGTAAGAGTATCCATTACTTTTTGCTGGATCGTGAACTATTGGTCTTCCATCACTCGTAAATCCGGCAAGCATTAATAAATGGCCACTATACAAAGGTAATCCTACTGACATTGCGATACGTCCTCCATTTTCAAGAACTTCTCTTGCTTCACTCCAGGTTCTGTAGCGTGTTACCGTACCATCCAAACCAAACTCAGATGCGTTTTGCACAACTCTCGGCCAAATACCAAACATATCAAAATATGGATCGTGAGTATCAAGCGCAAATTGATATGGATCCACATCTATGTTGTAGCTCTTTAGAATCATTGAAACAGATGTCGGAGAACAAATATCGCCGCCGATAATAGGATCTACTCCATATTGATATACAAAAGTTGTTGGTATAAAAATCTCAGCAGGATTATCATTAACAATTGCATTCATATCAATTAAACTGGTTGTTTGATTATCACTGACAAAAAAACTAAGACTATGGATAGTCGGGGATGGCAGTTCTGCAGATGTACGTGTCATAATAACTTTAAACTGCCATGCATTTCTGTACGAGTTTAATTTTACATAGTCATAATCAATATATCCGCCGCCGTATGATGTAGCGCCATAACTACTCCAGATATTATTTTTCCAGAATCCGGCAGTTAACCAAGTGGACCAGCTTGCGCCGTAAGGGAATCGCATTTGTACTTTAAATGAGCTGCTGGTATCAGGTGCCGTACCATTCCAGGACGGCAGACCATGGTTAAACAAGTATTGTGAATACTGCGGTTTAAGAATAACGTAACCGTCTGTTACCCCATCTTCTAACATAATATATGTGCTGTCATCACTAAGTTTTATACCCTGATTGGTCTCAATGTTATAATAGATAGAATCAACTCTTAGAACATAGTGCTGATCAGGATAAGGTTGAGTATAGATCAAACAACTGAAAGAAAGAAAAAATAAAAAAATGCTTACTCTATATACTGGTTGTTTCATAATACAGGATGAATTTATTAATAAATCTTTGTTACTGATGTTCAAATTATATAAATATATCTGATCTTAAAAGAAATAGATTTAAAACAATCTAATTGTAGTTTGTGATGAACTGATTTGCTTACCTATTCTTATAAATAGAAGATCAGATAAGAACACAAGTCTAATTATTCAATTAGAAATATCATTAATAAAACATCGCTCTTTTTTACAACTGCAGGGTAATTGTTACTGACAAATTTGGTGAGACATAATATTTTCTGCTTCTGGGTAAAAAATATAAATGATTTTATTGTGGTTTAATTTTTGAAAAGATCGGTAATAATTAAAGATGGGAAGATTCTATGTCAAGTAATATACAATCGATGTTATCGCTCGGGGCTCTGATGATTTTTGGTATAATTTCGTTGAGATTTGATTCAGCAGTACTACAGAATACAGAGGTTGAAGTTGAGAATAAAGTATATCTAACTGCATTTTCACTTGCTGATGATTTACTTGAAGAAATTAAACAACGAGCTTTTGATGAACAAACAGTTGTTTTCAAATCAATAACAACTGCTGCTTTAACTCCAGCACAAAGCTTAGGAAAAGAATCAGGCGAAGTATGGCCCAATTTTAATGATATCGATGATTATAACAACTATTCAAAACCTGTCTCATTACCGCACGCAGAAAATTATACCGTAATTTGTAAAATTCATTATGCTTCTGAATCCGATCAAAATGTTATAAGTACATCACAGACTTATTATAAAAGAGTCGAAATTACTGTCAACAGTCCTTACTTAAGTAATGAGTTGAAAATGTATTACATCTTCACTTTACACTCAAAATAAAGCCATGAATGTATTAATTGATCTTCTCGGCTCAACTTTTATAGGCGGATTACTAATGCTGCTTATATTAAAGTTGAATTTGTATTCTCAGAATGCAAGCTATTCATCCGATTCAGAATTAAAAATGCAGCAGAATGCTAAAACTCTTGCAGAAATTTTAGATTATGATTTGAGAAAAGTTGGCTACAACCATGATAGTACTGCAATTATTGTTGCCGACTCTAACAGAATTAAATTTTATGCTGATATGAATGAGCCCGGCACTTATGGTTATGGTACCTTGGATGTTGTCGAATACTTTTTAAGCAGTCCATCGAAAGCAAGTGCAACAACAAATCCAAGAGATATAGTGCTTACAAGAGTAATAAATGGTAACGACACTCTAAGCGGACCATCGTTAGGGCTTGTGAAATTAGTATTTTCCTATTTTGACCAAAAACTTGCTGTTTCAACAAATCCGGATAGTATTAAATTTATTAAAACAGAGTTTTGGGTTGAATCTTTAGAGCCTATAGAAATTAACTTTGGAACTCAAACAGGATATCCATTTACTTACTGGGAAATGACAATTAATCCAAGGAATATTTAAAATGGGAAAAAGTATTTTATTAATAACGTTAGGTGTTTCAGTAATAATTTCCTTTTTTATTTTAAGACTCAATGCAAATTCAAAAGAAGGATTAAATGTTTCAGTCGAAATGTTTGAGAAAACACAAGCAAGATTAATTGCAAATTCTGGTGTTGAAGTATATCTCGAAAAATTAAAAGCGAATAAAAGTTTACTTGGAAAAGAATTTCACGATATTGATCTAATGGGCGGAAAGTATGATGTTACTCTTGAAGGACCAGATACGCTCGTTAAAGTCACAACGAATGCAACATTTCAGGATTTTACACATAAAACAATTGTTTTTGCTAGAGCTGATAAGGTCCCATTTATTCCTGGGCCTGGTGCGATGTATTTGACAGCAAATACAATAAGTTCTTTTAAAAAGTCAGGGATTTCTGGAAGTGTTTTAATAGATGGACACAACCATGATATTAATGGAAATTTATTAAACGATGGCATTGTAACACCTGGTATAGCAGTTGACGGTGATACGCAGAAAGATGAAGTTACTAATATTATTAAAGCTAATGCAATTGATCAGGTTTTAGGTACAGGTAGTTCTCCTAGTGTGGTTACAATCAATAATACGATCGATTGGAATGATTATGCACTTCAGCTTGTTGAAAATCCAGATATTATTATCGATACGCAGGCTAAAATAGAGAAAATGAATAATTGGGGAACTATTAACGATCCTAAAGTTACTTTTGTTAATGGAGATATTGCAATCAACAATGCAGAAACAGCAGAAGGTTGTGGAATCTTAGTTGTTAATGGTAATCTCTCAATTAATGGAAACTTTACATATAGAGGGCTTATTATTGCTTATAAAGAAACCACGATAGAAATAAAACTTAATGGTAATGGTAAAATTTATGGCGGTATGGTAGTCGCCGGTCAAAAGATTCTAATTGAAGTTGCTAACGGAAATTTTGAAGCTCTATACAGTTTACCTGCTATGAATCAAATGGCATCATTATTAAAAACTAATAGGTTTAAAATAGTAAGCTGGTGGGAATAAAATACAAAGAAGTTCAGATCGAAATAATAATAGCTATTCATATAAAATGTTTTAAATAAAAAAGGAGAATTTTTTTAAAAAGGATTTTTAGCAAACATTATAATTACAGAAACAACATAAAACCTATGCGTAATTCTTACATAACTCAACCATCAATTTCGTAATAATTACCTCAAAAACATCTTTTGTCGGCCAAATCTCGTCACTCTTCTTAGGAATTTCACATTTTCGAGCCTTATCAATTGGAATAACATTTGCCATATTGATTTCAATAATCTGAGCTGAAAAATGAATGGTATACAATCTTTTCTCGCAATTGGCGCGATATCTTTTTTGACTTTAACGTCATTAAGCTTTAACAGTGCCTTGCTTGAATCAACAACAGTAGAAGTTGAGAACAAAGTTTATCTTACTGCGTTTTCACTTGCTGATGATTTGATTGAGGAAATAAAAGAAAAACAATATGATGAAAAAACTCTCGTATTTCCTACAACTAATAGATCTAATTTAACTCCCTCTTTATCATTAGGTCCCGAAAGCGAAACATATTATCAGTTTGATGATATGGACGATTATAATAACTATACAAGACATATAGTTGCACCGTATGTTGAGACTTATGATATCGTGTGTAAAGTAAACTATGTTCATGAGGATGATTCAAATGTTATAAGTACCAACCAGACATTTCATAAAAGAGTGGAAGTTTCTGTAAGTTCTCCATACTTAAGACATGATGTAAAATTATCATTTATTTTTACTCATAAATAAAGGAAAATAAAATGGGTTCTATCATAGATATTTTAGGTTCGAGTTTCATAGGCGGAATGGTTTTTCTGATGATTTTCAAATTAAATTTATATACTCACTCAGCAGCAATGACTTCAGATTCTGAATTAAAACTACAGCAGAATGCTAAAACTCTTGCAGAAATTCTAAACTATGATCTTAGAAAAGTTGGATACAAATGTGATAGCACTGCCATGGCAATAGCTGATTCGAACAGAGTTAAATTTTTAAGTGATATTGATAGAGATGGAGATATAGACAATTTGGAATTTTGTGTAAGCAATCCAAGTGCTGTGCCAAGCACTCAAAATCCGAATGACATAGTTCTTTACAGGATATTTAATGGTGATACATTAGGCGGTCCATCACTAGGATTAACGAAAATTAAGTTCACATATCTCAATCAATTTAATCAGCATACAACTGTTTTAGATTCAATAAAGTATATCAGAACTGAATTGTGGGTTCAGGGTGAAAATCAGTTAGAAAGTATTTCTGGGCAAATGGAATATCAAAATACATATTGGGAAATGACAATTAATCCGAGGAATTTATAATGGGAAAGACAGCTTTAATAATAGCACTTGGAATGTCTCTAATTGTTGCGTTTTTTACAATGAGGTTGCAATCCAATTCAAGGGAAGGATTAGATTCCACAATAAATATGTTTACAACAACGCAGGCAAGACTAATAGCTAATTCCGGGATTGAAGTATATCTTGAAAAAATGAGAAGAGATAAAAATCTAAAAGGCACTTTTGAGGGAAACGAAGTTTTAGATGGTGAATATGATATATACATTACTGGTCCTGATTCCGCATTGACTATTCGTTCAGTTGGCAGCTATATGGATGTAACCCACGAAACAATAGTTGACGCTTTTCGGGCACCTGTTCCATTTCCAACAGCACCGAGTGCTTTATATGTTTCAACCGCAGCTATTCAGAATGTAAAAATGAACGGTAATTTTACGGTGAGTGGTTTTAATCACGATAAAGATGGTAATCTGATCAATAATAGCGGTCCAAATATTGTCCCCGGGATAGCAGTTGATAATCCTCAAGACAGCATTGATATTAGGAACAACCTTGCTAATAATGCTCTAAATAACATAACAGGTTTAGGTGGCACTCCTAGTATAAGCGTTAAGAACACCGGGATTAATTGGAAAGAGTATTCTGATCTTATAGCTTTTTCTGCTGATATTACGCTAGGCACTGGAATTTATAACGGCGGACAGTTGGGTACTTATAATGAACCTAAAATAACCCTTGTAAATGGTAATGCAACTTTTAATGGTAATTGTACTGGCTCAGGAATTATGGTAGTTAACGGAAATCTAACTATTAAAGGTACATTTGATTTTAGAGGAATAATTATAGCTTATAAAGAGGCAAATATTAAAACGGATTTAAATGGAAACGGTAAAGTGATTGGTTCGCTTATAGTTTCAGGCAACTCGGTAGATATGAATATTTCAAATGGTACATTTAAAGCATTATATAGTAAAGAAGCTCTCCAGAATGCCCAATTGAATTTAAAGTCATCTCGTTTTACCATTTTAAGCTGGTGGGAATAAATCTGTAAAATAATGGTTAATACATTACTTTGAAATAAAACGATAATTTAGGCGTTATTATTGTCGCGTGCTTTTTGTTTGTATCCTAAATATCCAGGTAAAATATTCCTTTCTCCTGGAAAGAACTTCCTTGTTATTCCTTCCTTTTTTTATTCTTTAAAAAACTCTGAATTATCTTGTTTCATAAAGAGAAAAACGATTGTACGATTATTGATAAAAGTAAGACGATAATGTAGAAGTAAAATTATATGAATACAGGTCAATCTCTTTTTAGTATCGGTGCATTGTTAATACTTTCTCTTACCGTTTTAAAGATGAATAATTTTATTCTTGCAAACGATACTGTAATGCAAGATTCAAAACTTGCCATTCTCGGAATATCACTCGCAACATCCCTTATTGAAGAAGCAAGCAAAAAATCATTTGATGCAAACACAGTTGAAAATGAAGTAGCAGCTTGCAGTTTACTAACTAATTATCCATTAGGGCGCGGTACAGGTGAGATAGAAGATTCCAGCATTACATTTAATGATTTTGATGACTACGACGGTTATGAGTATCACTACGATTATTTACCTTCAGCTGAATATGATTTAAAATGCTCAGTCTATTATGTAAGCTCAACTAATCCTGAAGTAAAGGTTGGCTACAGAACATGGCACAAAAAAATGGACATTACGGTATCAAGTGAGTCGATGAGAGATACTGTTAAAATGTCAACAGTATACAGTTACTGGCATTTCAGATAAGGAATAAAAATGGGATTTACAACGCTACTAGATATATTAGGTTCGGTCATCATCGGTGGTGTTATGATGACTATAGCATACCGGATGAGTGACACTATAACTGAAAGAACTTATAATAACAGCGGTGAACTTACCATCCAGCAAAACCTGGCCACGGCGGCACAAATAATTGAATATGATTTTAGAAAAATTGGGTATTGTGCAAATTGGAATTTAATTCCTGATCCTACCAAAGCACTTCTTTATGCGGACACCTCGGAGATAAAATTTTATACTGATATAGATAACAACGGAACTGTTGATTCAATACATTATTATCTTGGACCAACTTCTGAACTTCCAGCATCATCAAATCCAAGAGACAGACTCCTATACAGAGTATTAAATGGAGAAACACCAAAAAGTTCTAATCTTGGCATCACACAATTTAATTTAGTTTATTTTGATGCACTCGGCGATACATTAACTCCTCCAATCGGATTAAATGGCGGGATAACATCAATCGAAATAAATTTAACTGTTGAAAGTACTGATGCATACGATCAGAAAATATCAAAAGCTTTTTGGAGACAAATAAGAATGGTCTCAAGAAATTTAAAAAACAGGTAGGTGGACTATGGCTGGCAAAGCAACTTTTCTTGTAATAATTGGTTTTACTCTTGTATTTATGGTTGCCATAAAAAACTTCGGCCGTATCTCTACTGAATCAGTTGGAAATATGGTTACTTACTATACCGAAATGATTGCACATAATATAGCTGTAAGTGGTGCTAACCTTGCATCCAATCAGATTTTTGTTGATCCAACATGGGATGATGGATATTCAGATGAACCATTATCCGGTGGCACTTTTGATGTAACTGTTCAAATAATTGATGCGTATAAAAATATCAGACAAATAACTTCAACAGGTTCTTATCACGGTTTAACAAGCACAGTCAAGGTAACTCTTTCACCCAGCAAATTTTCTAAGTTTGCTTATTATTCTGTAAGTGAGGGTGGAACCATTTGGTGGACTGGAAGTGACACAGTTTGGGGTCCATTTCATACACAGGATAATTTACGTTCAGCTTATCGTCCGGTATTTTTTGGTAAGGCATCAAGTTTAAAAGCACTAGTGTATAAAAATAATAAAACCACTGACAAACCAAATTTTCTTGGCGGATATGAAACCGGAATTAGTCTTCCAATGCCTACTGACGCTGTTGATAATATGGAAACTGCTGCTGATATAGACGGATTAAAGTTTACCGGACAGGATACAGTATATATGTTTTTTGTAAATGATTCTCTTAAATATAAATTTTCTTATGGTGCATCCTACTCCACGGTCTATCTACCTGATGCTGCTACAAATGGGATGATATTTGCAGAGAATGCAGTTGTTAGATTAAAAGGAACTGTTAAAGGACAATATACTATCGGATGTAATAGTACAACTACTTCAACGGGTAAGGGAACAGTTTATTTGGATGATGATATTGTTTACAACCAGAATCCAAAGGATTTTCCAAACTCAACGGATATGCTAGGGATTTGTGCAGAAAACAGTGTTTTGATCACTAATAATACGCCAAATAAAACTGATATCAATATTCATGCTTCTGTGTACAGCGAAAAAGGCGGATTTGGAGCTGACCAATATGACACCCGACCAATTTGTGGTAACATTAATCTTTTAGGCGGCATAATTCAAAACACAAGAAAAGCAGTTGGTACTTTTAGTGGAACAACTATCAATCATGGTTTTGCCAAAAGATATAAATACGATGATAGATTTATGTTAGCTTCCCCTCCGTTTTTTCCTGGAACCGGCGGATTTGAAATTGTTTCGTGGTTTGAATAGAACCATTAGATAGTTAAACTATTCTTCTAAGAATTATAAATTGAATAAAATAATTGTTGATTTATATACAGTTTGACTATTGATGAAGTCGAGATTTCCATCTTTAATATTCGATAACTACAAATTATTAATAAATCGCTATCCGATATTTCTTTAATTCTTTGTCCAGATTTTTCGCTCCATTTGTAACTTCATCCAGATTAGACCAAAACCGAGCACTGTGATTGTGATGAACAGTATGCACTAATTCATGAAGAATTACATAATCAATTAAGTATTCAGGTAATCGCATTAAATGGATACTTAAGTTTATATTATTATTCCTTGAACAACTTCCCCATCTGGATTTAATATTTTTTAAAGTGAGCTTAGTGTATTTAAGTCCAAACTTAGCTGATAAAACTTTTACTTTATCTGGCAAATATTGTTTTGCTTCAATTTTTAGAGCACGCTCAATTCCGGTTCTAATTGCAGATTGAATTTCTTTTGTATTAATATTTAGTTCTGCCGGATATGTAACATTTATTTTTCCTTTAGATAGCCTTACAGAAATATTTTTCCGATTAGATTTTCTTAATTCAAGTTTATGATGGTTAGTGCAATAACCTGAGTATTCATTAAAAATAGTTTGCTGTCTTTCAAATTCCCTCATCTTCTTAAGATGCTGTATTATCCACCCTTTTTTCTCCGTAACCAATCTTACCGCACTGTTATAACTCATTCCAATTGGTATAGATACTCGTGCGCCCAAAAATGGCCTAACAGATATACCAAGATGCCTGGCCCTGCTGCTGTGCTTAAACAAAATTTCGCCAACGCCATCAATGTAAATTAATCTATCAGACATCTTTATTTGTATTTATTAAATAAATTTTATGCAGTCAAACTTCAAGCAGATTTCTAGCAATATAGTTCTATTTGAAATATTTATTATGACGAATAATTGCCAGCAAACATAATCATATTTATAAATATTATTTGGATAATTTATCAAGTGCATATACTTCTATAAGAGATTAAATGTTATAATTATTTCATTTTGAATTACTAAATGAATTAAATGATAAAAAAAGCATTTCATCTATTTCAAAACATAATAAGCCCAAATAATGGAATGTAAAAGTATTGTAAAACCCCGGTTTTATATCTTTTTATGCCTCAGTAATTATTTAGTTTATACTGTATTTAATTAGAAATATATACCAAATATTGGATAGTGTTATTTATATCAGGCTTTGAGAAAAAGAGAATTTAATGGAAAACGTGTATCATAAATTTCATATCCCGGTTATGGGGACAGGTCATTCAATCGATTCCCCGATTAGAGTTGCACATCTGGGAATTTCATCCGTAATGTCAATCGTGGATGATATACTAATTGAAAAAATCTGTAAATATTATTCGCAAAAATACGCCATTCCTGTTGAAGAAGTTGCTAAGAGTGATCTTTACGCAAGATCAAAACGTATAACCTCATATTTAAACTTAGTAGATAAGATTGTTGCTTTTAAACTTAATGAATTAAAACTTCTTCCTTTTGCAAAAGGAAATGAAAAAACAAAATACTTTGAACTGCTTCCCGATGACAGTTCATTAAAACAGAAATACAAATCTTTTCTTAAGATTGAAAATGAAGAAGAAAAAGAAATAACCGCTAAAGAGCTCACAGATTTAATGCATGCCGGATCTATTGATGTTAATATTATGTCTAAGGTTGATCGGACTAACTATGCAAAAGACGGCAGTATATTAAGTGATGAATTCAGTGATGCAAAAGCTGCTTTACGCGGATATGCTGAAAGTACTCTTACATCATCAATAGTTTTTTCTGCAGGATTTAACAGAACGCTTTTAGGATTTCTTGCACAGTTTAAAGATTTTTATCGCGATGCAAATGGTAAGATTAAGAAAAAAATCATTATCAAAGTGAGTGATTTCAGATCTGCGATGATACAGGGAAAATTCCTGGCAACTAAAGGACTTGAAGTTAGTGAGTTCAGAATCGAATCGGGATTAAACTGCGGCGGACATGCTTTTGCTTCCCAGGGTTTTTTACTTCCTTCGATACTGCAGGAATTTAAAGATAAAAGATCTCAACTTGCTAAAGAGTTTATCCCATTAATAAGATCATATTACGAAAAACAAAATTGGAGATTTAATGAATCCGATTTTAATTGTGAGCCATTACTTACGGTTCAGGGCGGTATCGGTACCAGTGGTGAAGCTAAAAGAATGATTGAAGATTTCGGATGCGATTCAACAGGATGGGGAAGTCCGTTTTTATTAGTTCCTGAAGCAACCTGTGTTGATGATGATACACTAAATCTATTAATGAATGCTCAGAAAGAAGATCTTTATCTAAGCGGTGCGTCACCGCTTGGAGTGCCATTTAATAATCTAAGAAATACCGGATCAGAAAACTGGACGAAAGACCGTGCGGAAAGCGGTAAACCCGGTTCACCATGTCCAAAAGGATTTTTAATATCGGACAAACAATACACAGATAAACCTATCTGTACAGCATCACGTCAATTCCAGAAAAATAAAGTTGAAGAAATATTAGCTATGAAAATTCCAGAATCTGAAAAAGACGAATTAAAAAACTTATGGTATGCAAAAGTTTGTTTGTGTGATCATCTTGCAAATGGCGCATTAATTAAACTTGGAATATCACCAAAAACAAAATCGCCGCAATCAATTTGTCCGGGACCAAATATAGTATGGTTCAACAGACAATATTCACTGCAGGAGATGACAGATCATATCTATGGAAGAGGTGAATCATTAGTATCTGCAAATAGACCACATATGTTTTGCCAGGAGATAGAACTTTACGTAAATTATTTTGAAAAGCTTTTAGATACAATTGGAAATACAGAAGCAGAAATTAAATATCTAGAAATATTCAAAGAAAATCTTGAAAATGGAATTGAGTATATACTTAAGATTTCTGAAGGAAAGGCTTATCCAAACGAAAATCTCAAATCAATTCCGGATTTTGTAAAGGTACAGCAAGACAGACTTAAATCAATGTATGCTAAAAGAACTACTCTTGCGATCGCAGTGAACTTCTAACGAAACTATTTGATTGTACAAATCAAATTAGCATCTTTACATTAGTATAATTAATCCCAAATAATTTTGATAACACAACAGCAAGCATTTCAAATTGCAAAAAGCATAGTGCCGGATATAGAACTACGTGGAATGAGAATATCCGATCAACTATCAGATAATAAAAAACTGAACAAACTGCCTACAAACTGCTGGTACATTAGTTATTCACAAGTTCCATTACAATATTTAAGCTGCTCGAACGGCAGCAATATTTTCTTGTGTGTAAATAAAGATGATGGGGCAGTTGTATATCATAAAGAGGTTTAGAGTGATTCAATTAGCCTGTTGCATCTACTTATGCACAAGTTTATAAAATTAATTCCAATGGTTGATCAATTGGGTTTTGCAACCAGGTTCACTAGGCAGGTTTTAAAAGTCAAAAAATTGTAATCTAATCTTCCCGAATAATAATTATCCTTCTGTTAGTGCTTCTACCTTCAGGAGTATCATTATTTGCGACAGGAGAAGAATTACCAAGACCATAAACGCTAAATTGTTCGGGTGAAAGACCTTGCGAGATTAAATATTCATAAACATTTTTTGCCCTGTTATAGGAAAGTTTTTTGAGCATTGAAGCAGAACCCTGGTTATCTGTATGTCCTTCGATTCTCCATTTACTTCCCGG
>CALLZX010000093.1 GCA_937858935.1 uncultured Ignavibacteriales bacterium
CAAGATATATGACTGGTAATACTGCTAAAGTTCCAATTTTCAGATTAGAATACCAGGGTGGTGATAAAACACTTCCTTCCAGCTATGTCGCTTCTGTTATTGATTCTGCTTACTGGGATAAGAATGGTGATATGGATGTTGTTTATGTTGCAAACTTAGATGGTGATCCAGCTGATGAAGTTCTTTATACACAAGGTTATTCAAGAGGTAATGCAAACGATGATCCAATGCCGATTGTCGTTTTAGATCTTCAATTCACACCAGTATCTGTTGAAAAAGAAACAGATGTTGTTCCAGCCCAGTTTTTCGTAGATCAGAATTATCCAAACCCGTTTAATCCTTCTACGCAAATTAAGTTTGGTATAACTGAAGCTGCAAATATTGATTTAAGAATTTATGATGCACTTGGCAGTGAAATTGCGGTTCTTATTAATAATGTATTTATGAGCGCAGGTTCTTACAATGTTAAATTTGATGCATCAAATCTTGCAAGCGGTACCTACGTTTATCGCATGACTGCAGGCGCAAATACGGTTTCCAGAAAAATGCAGTTACTTAAATAGTTTATTTATGTTATTAAGGGTTATCCGAATATTCTTTGTTATTTCAGTGTAAGCTGATTTCTTGATATTCTGATAACCCTTTTATTTTATTCTTTTGTTATAAGATTAGTTTTATAACAGACCCAAACAGGCAGTTCTAAAAATCGATTTCTTTTACATTTAAATTTTGCCACAAGAGGTCACGATGAAAAAATATTTACTTTCTTTTATTTCTATCCTTTTTTTCTTTCTACTATTTATTCAAACACAATTGTATGCTGCCGGAACAGGTAAAATATCCGGGAAAGTTACTGATGCCCAATCCGGTGAAGAACTTATCGGTATAAATGTACTTATCGAAGGTACAACCACGGGAGCTGCAACCGGTGTTGACGGTTCTTATATCATCAATAATATTGAACCTGGAGTTTATTCTCTGATATTCAGCGGTGTTGGTTATCAGAAAAAAATTATAACGAATGTCAGAGTATCAAGTGATTTTACTACTTCCATTGATATTCAGCTTTCAACAGAAGCAATCGGACTTGAAACAATAGTTGTTGAAGCTACAAGACCAATGGTCAGAAAAGATTTAACATCATCTCAAACTTCAATTGATGATTCTCAAATAAAAACTCTGCCTGTTGAAAGTATAAGTCAGTTGCTTTCGATGCAAGCAGGTATTACAAAGGGAGCCGGAGGTGAACTTCACATCAGAGGCGGCCGATCAACTGAAATTGCTTATAATGTAAATGGTGTTTCTGCAATCAATCCGTTTGATTTTGGAAGAACTGTACAAATATCCACTAATGCAGTGCAGGAACTTTCTGTTGTTAGCGGTACCTTTAATGCTGAATACGGAAATGCATTAAGCGGTGTCGTAAATACTATTACAAAAGAAGGCGGATCAAAATACACTGGTACATTATCATACTACACAGGTGATTATGTTAGTTCCTCAACTGATTACTTTTACAATATTGATGATTTAAATCCAATTAATAATCAGGTTTTGGAAGGAACATTTGGTGGACCAATTCCTTTGCTTGAAGATAATTTTAGTTTCTTTGTTTCTGCAAGATACAATAATGATAAAGGTTATTTATATGGAATAAGACAACACACAGTTTATGATTCAATATCAAGAGATCCTATTCAGGCAAATGTTTTATACATTGCACAAACCGGTGATGGTGAGATTGTATCTATGAATCCGAGTACAGATTTAAACACAACTGCAAAGTTTACTTTTAAACCTATCCCAACAATAAAAATTAATTACGATGTTGTTTATTCTAATTCTGATTATCTGACTTATGCACACGATTATAAGTATAACCCAGATGCGAATTATAACAGAATGGAATGGGGATTAATAAACTCACTTGAGTATAGACATGCAGTTAGTAACAGTACATTCTTCTCATTAAAAGGTTCATATAATATTTATGATTTTAAAAGATATTTATATCCATTGCTGGATGCTTCCGGAAGTGAAGTTTCTTTTAATCCAGGTATGAGTCTTAACGGACTCCATGCAGATCCAAGATATCAACCGGAAGATAAAAGTAACAGTTACAGCAGCTATACTTTTGTTTCCGGCGGTACACAACCGGAACACTTTTATCAAAGATCTCAAACAACAGAAGTTAAGTTTGATTTAACAAGTCAGGTTACAAACCAACACGAAGTTAAGTTTGGATTAAAGAGTAAATGGGATACTATGGATTTTGTATTTTTTGAAGTAATAAGGGACAGGTCTTCTCAGTATTCAACTCCAACTATACCAAATCCTGAAACAGAACAAGCTTCTATTGATATCTACCAACGTTCGCCGATGCAATTCTCGGGTTACTTACAGGATAAAATGGAATTTACAAGCATGATTTTAAATGCCGGTTTAAGATTAGATTACTTTGATGCAAATGCTTTGTATGCACCAGATCCATTTAAGCCTACTACAGAACTTGCTGATGCTGAAAGCAAATTTACTCTAAGTCCAAGATTAGGAATTTCTTTTCCTATCACGGATGAAGGAATAATACACTTTTCTTACGGACATTTTTATCAGTTACCACCGTTCAGATATTTATATACTAATCCTGAATTTGAAGACATAGCTGCCTCACCTGTTTACGGTAATGCAAATCTTAATCCAGAAAAGACAGTGACATACGAAGTTGGATTACAACAGCAATTGAATGAAACACTGGCATTTAATGTAACTGGTTTCTATAAAGATGTTCGTGATTTGCTGGCAATACAGGAAATAAGGATCAGCAGTAATCAGGTATATCAAAAGTATGTTAATAAAGATTACGGCAATATAAAGGGAATAACATTTTCATTATCAAAAAGAAAAATGCCTGATGATTTGTTTGGTGCTTCTCTCGATTATACATTCCAGGTTGCAGAAGGAAATGAAACCGGAGCGGATGCATTTTTTGTTGACCTTCAATCAGGAAGACAAAGCGAAAAGATTCCTGTTCCGTTAGATTGGGATCAATCACATACATTAAACGGAGTTATTACTTTTGGCGGTGATCGTGATTGGACTGTAACAATTGTAGGTTTACTTGGTACAGGTTTACCATACTCTCCGCAATTATATGAACAGCAAATCTATCTTAGAACCAATAGTGATCGAAAACCATTTAAAACTAATGTTGATTTACTTATTGATAAATCATTCCTGATATCCAGCACAACACTTACTGTTTTCCTGAAGGTGTTTAATCTATTTGATACTAAGAATGAAAGTTATGTCTATGACGATACTGGAAGAGCAACTTATTCTTTAGAGGAAACTAAAGGCGGCCCGCAAGCTACCAATGCAATCTCAGAAGTATATCCTGCGATTAAATCTGCAACCGAATACTTTAACAGGCCAAACTACTATTCTTCACCAAGAGAAGTTAGAGTTGGCGTTACATTAGAGTATTAATGAAATTTATGGAGTAAAAATATGTTGAAAATAAAAATAAAATATTTTATCGCGCTTGTATTGATTTTACCTTTTCTGTCTGCAAATATTATTGCACAGCCTGAAGATGTAAAACAGAGAAGGCAAATAGAACATCAGGCGATAAAAGATTTTTTGTACAATAAATTATTAAATGCACCTGTAAGTTCGAACCCTTTGAATTCAGGATCGCTAAAGTATTCACAGCAGAATTATCTAAATAAAAATAATGCTAATGAAGATCGCAAATCATTATTCATGAATGGTAATAATGTTGCTGTTGAAATAGAAAACTACGGTGGTATTGGTCCCGGCTTCGGTGGTATTAGAGAAATAACAAATCTAATCTGGCGTGATGCACCATATATTTTTCAGTTTTGTCCAATTGTTGGTGCCTCGGTTACTGATACAGCCGGTCAGCGGATTCATATTATTACTGATGGTATGAATGATTATGACAGACCTGGATTACGAGAAATTGATCCTGCAACCGGCTTAAAATGGCAATGGCAGCCGTTGCCGGGTTATGCAGATCCCAATCAAAGTTATATTGCTTCTAATCCAGCCTTTGATTCAGATCGTGATGGTAAACCGGATAGCTGGCCAAGAGATTGGTATAATGAGACTTTAGGACAGTATGTTTGGCCTGGTTATCTGGTGCAGGGAGAAAACAATGCTGATCTTGAAGCCTTCTTCGCAATGGATGACAGAGATAACAAGGAGTTTAAATATTATCCTTTTACAAATGATAAATCAAGACAAGGTCTTGGAGTTCAAATAGATGGACGAGCTTTTCAGTGGAGCAATTCACTTGCTGCAAATGCAATTTTCTTTGTTTGGTCTATTACAAATGTAAGCGATACACAGCTTGATTCTGTTGTCTTTGGCATCTACGGTGATCCTGATATTGGTGGTGCAGATAACGATGATGATAACGGACTTTTTATAGCACCTTATGATACCACCATTCCTCTTTACTCAAGAAATATGGTCTACTTTTTTGATCCTGATAGAATTGGAGATCAGGGAAGAGAACTGGGTTATCTTGGATGTAAATTTCTTGAATCACCGGGCAATCCAAATGACGGAATAGATAATGACGGCGATGGAAAGATTGATGAAAGACAAGACAATGCATTGGATGAAGATGGTGATTGGAATCAGGAAACAGATGATGTTGGCGTTGATGGAATTGCCGGCACAGCAGATTTTGGTGAAGGAGATGGAGTTCCAACACTTGGTAATCGTTTAGCTGATGGAAGACCAGATCCGTTACAGCCAGGTGAACCCAATTTTGGCTATACAGATTTAGATGAAGCTGATCAGATTGGTTTGACTAGTTTTAAAAGTTCTCAGTGGGCTACGGATTTAAGAATTGCTTATGATGAGGATGTTTGGAATGCAACAAAGCCTGGTAGTTTTAGTGAGATAACAAATGATGAAGACATAGTTTTTATTTATGGTTCAGGTTATATTTCATTAGCTCCGGGTGAAACAAAAAGAATATCAATGTCATTTCTTTTTGGAGAAGATCTTGATGATTTGCTTTTAACCGCTGAGACAGTTCAGGATATTTACAATAAAAATTATAGATTCTTTAAACCACCAAGCCTGCCAAAAGTAACCGCAATACCGGATGATAAAAAAGTTACTTTGTATTGGGATACAGATTCTGAGGAAAGTATTGATCCGATTACAGGAAAAGACTTTGAAGGTTATGTGGTTTATAGAAGCACTCGTCCTGATTTTGCGGATATTCAAAATATAACTGATGGACGCGGCTCAAAATTTTTATATGAACCTTTAAAAGGTATTGATGGATTTGAAGCAAAGTTTGATTTAAATAATGATTGGATAGGTTATCATCCAGTTCCTTATCAAGGAAGAGGAATCAATTATTATTTAGGTGATAATTCAGGTTTGCGCCATTCTTTTGTTGATTCTAATGAAGTAAGAAATGGACAAACTTATTATTATGCAGTTGTTGCATATGATCATGGTGATTCACTTGGAATTCCGCCGTCTGAAACGAGTAAGAAAATTTCATTAGATCCTATCACTAGTCTGCTTACATTTGATGATAACACGGTTCAGGTTACCCCTGGCCCAAGAGCCTCTGGTTATGATAGGCCGGAAATAGTTGAAGTTACTGATGTAGTTCATTCGAATGGTCTTGGTAATGGTTTTGTAGATTTTAGTATAATAAATGATCTGGATGTTAAAGATGATAATTATACTTTGACTTTTAAAGATACATTGTACTCGGCTGAGGGAAATATCCTTGCAAAGAATTATTCAATAATCGGTGAAAAACCTACTACGGAAACTTTCTTTTTATACGGAACCAAATTCACAAGTCTTTCAAGAGGCAATATAATTAACGACGGCACTTTACAGGTTAAAGATGTGGCCGGGACTGTTTATCAGTTAGGAGCTGATTATGAATTAAATTTTGAAAAGGGAGCGATTAAAAAAACTGATACTAGTCCAATGCAAGAAGGTACGGAATATTCTATCACGTATAAAAGCTATGCTGTTTATCAAAGCACGGCTTTAAAAGGCGAAGACTCTAATCCAGTCTTTGATGGTGTGCTGGTTAAAGTAAATGACTATTCTTCTCTTACATTTAACTCAGAACTTTCCAAATGGTCTGATCCTGATCTGGAAATTCCTGTCGTAGTTCAAATTTCTTCAATCGGTAATCGTAAAAGATTATATGCCGGAGATTACATTATAACTTTTTCAGATCAGCCGCTTTCTAATGCCAAAAAAAGGTCTGGATCAACTTTAATTACAATTCCTGTTAATTATAAAGTTGAAGAAGTATCAACCGGAATTCCTATACCGATAGTTACGCTATTAGAAGAAAAATTTAAGAATGATTCTGCATGGACAAGAGGTGATGAGATAATATTCTTTTTACCTGGTGCAGCTGGTGTTAATACGGATACTTTAACCTGGGGATTTACTGCTAATCGCACTACCGCAACAGATTCAGCTCAGCCCGCTCCTGGTGATGCATATTTAATGTACACTACTCGTCCTTTTAGTAAAGTAGATGTATTTACACTTCAGACAAAAGCAGGATTTGTAAATAATCAATTGGCATCTTCTAATATGGATAACATTTACGTTGTGCCAAATCCTTATGTTGGTGCAAATGAAATTGAACCAGCAAATAAATTATCAGGACAAAATCGCGGTGAAAGAAGAATCTATTTTGAAAATCTTCCTATGAAATGTACTATCAGAATATATACTCTTAGCGGCGAGCTTGTTACCACACTAGAGCATGAATCAGGTGCTGATAACGGAAGGGAGTTCTGGAATTTATTAAACCACGACGGGTTTAGTGTTGCTTACGGTGTTTACCTTGCACACATTGATGCCCCGGGCGTTGGGGAAAAGTTAATTAAGTTTGCATTAATTAAGTAAAGAAATGCAGGAGATTATTATGAAAAAAATATTTTATATAGCGAGCATTTCATTAGCATTAATTTTTGCGATTAATATGAGTGCTCAAACAACTAAAACAGGTACAACTGCTACACAGGTGCTCAAATTTAATGTTGGTCCAAGAGCTATTGGAATGGGTGGTGCGTTTACTGCCATTTCTGATGACATAACTGCTCTGTATTGGAATCCAGGCGGCACAGCTAACATAGTTTCTAATGAAGCGTTTTTCAATCATACAGCTTTATATGCTGATATTAGACATGACTTTGCTGCTTACGCAACTAACCTTTCGGGTGTAGGAACAGTTGGTGCCTTTGTTTCAGTTCTTTCCATGGATGAAATGGCTGTTAGAACAATTGAAAACCCCGAAGGTACTGGAGAATTTTTTGATTACAATACTTTAGTAATTGGATTGAACTATTCAAGATTCCTTACAGAAAATTTTACAATAGGATTTAATGTAAAGTACATAAGTGAAAACCTTTGGCATATGAATGCTACTGGTCTAGCCGTTGATATTGGAACTTTATACAAAATTCCAGTATTGAATGAACTGCGAATTGCGGCAAGTATTTCTAACTTCGGAACAAAGATGCAGCTGTCTGGCAGAGATGCAACAGTTATATTTCCTTCTGGTTCAGGCGGCAGTAATTTAATTAATTCTAATATCGAACTTGATAAATTTGATCTTCCGCTTTTATTCAGATTTGGCCTTTCTGCTGACGTTATAAAAGAAGGCACATCACGCTTAACAGCGGCTGTAGATGCAGTTCATCCGAATGACCATACGGAATATATTAACACGGGAGTTGAATATGCATGGAATGAAATAATTCATGTTAGAGCAGGCTACAATTCTTTGTTCGAAAAAGATTCTGAAAAAGGATTGACTCTTGGTTTTGGTTTATATTACAGAATTGTTGATTTGATAAAAGTAAAACTTGATTATGCATATCAGGATTACGGCAGATTAAAAGATGTTCATTATTTTTCTGTCGGAATAAATTTCTAAAATAAATGATCAAACAGTTACTTTTTCTTTTTGTTATTGCAGTAAACTTTTCAACGGCGCAGGTCTTCCGTATTGATAGACCTGTGCCTGATAATATCCAGACTAACGGAGGATATCTTTACGGAGAGCCAAGTGTTCACGGTGGAACTTCTGCACATAACGGAATTGATATTCTTGTTCGATGGGATACAGTTTATTCTGCAACTGATGGGATCGTTTCTTTTGTTGGATACAACCCAACGGATACTGGTGCATTTGGCGGATACGAACCCAATGGTGCCGGAAATTATATCTTCATAAAAACTTACTGGACAAATTCATTTTATTATTTTCTATATGGTCATTTAACAAGACCTTTTGTTGCACTGAATGAATCTGTAACAAAAGGACAACCAATTGCACTTTCCGGAAATACAGGTTACTCAACAGGCGCTCACCTACATTTTGAAGTTCGAAAAGGATCACAAAGCAGCGGATACCGTAATAAAAGAAATGCGGAATTGTGGTGTGGTATAACAGGAATGGGAGCAATATACGGAAGAGTTCCGAATGCACCGGATGGCACCAGAGTTAACATTACTCCGGATCCTAAGCCAAGGCCGCCTTATACAACTTATAGTTATTCACTCACTTATCAGTTTGCGGATTCATACATAGGATCTGATGATTTTTATAATGAAAATTATGCTATCGGAGACGTGAAACCCGGAACATACACAATTTCAGCACCTACAATAGGCTATACGAGGTATGTAACAGTAGGTGCAGGACAAGTTATTAATGCTGATCCTCCAACCGGACTTGCAGTGAATGAAATTGAAGTAAATGATTTCAGTCTGTCACAAAATTTCCCAAATCCTTTTAATCCATCGACTTCCATTAAATTTGAATTAGCCGAAAGAAGTTACGTTCAGTTGAAAATTTTTGATTTACTCGGAAGTGAAATTGCCACCTTAGTTGATGAAGAGAGAAGTGAAGGTATATATAATGAGCTATTCATCGCAACTGAACTTCCATCCGGAGTTTATATGTATTCCATAAATGTTCAGACAGCGGAGGGAAATAATGTTTTTAGAGAAAATAAAAAAATGATGTTATTGCGATAAAGTATTTTTTTTAACTTATAACAAAAGAAGATTTTGATAGATATGAGAACAAAACTTAAAAACAATGAAAAAATATTATTCAAAACCCAGCATCATTGGGTTGTGCTGGTTAATTCTTTCTTGATTTCACTTTTCATTTTTGGACTATTTGTTCTGCTCTATGCAGTTAAAGATAATGCCAGTGTGTGGATTCTAATAATTGGTCTCTTATCTTTCGGATATTTTGGTTATAAGTATTTTGAAAGACGATTTGATATATGGGTTGTAACTAACCTTCGAATTATTGATGAGCAAGGTGTTTTTTCGATCAGTGCAAAAGAAAGTCCTTTAGAAAAAATTAATAATGTAACTTATCATCAATCAGTTACAGGCAGAATTTTAAAATTTGGTGATATTGAAATTCAAACCGCGGCAGAAATGGGCGCTACAACATATCATAAAATTGCTAAGCCAAATGAATTGAAAGATTGGATTACAACTGCACAAGAAGAATACAAACAGAATAATATTTTATCTCAAGCTCAAAAATTGGCAGAAAGTATGAGTAGTAATTCAATCGATGCTGGTGATACTATAGAATGTCCTTATTGTGCTGAGAGAATAAAAGCAAAAGCTAAGATTTGCAGATATTGTGGTAAGGAATTAAACCAGGTTTCTTAGTAACGCTGTTTATTTAATAAGAAGCGATGATATCTTTTCCTAAAGATGTCATCGCTAAATCAAATGCCTAATAAAAGTTTTTAATTCTCGCAAACCTCTTCAAACACTCTTTTAAAATTTCCACCCAGGAATTTTGCAACTTCCTGTTCTGTATAACCATGCTCTAACAATGCTAAGGTTAAATCAGGATATTTTGAAACATCCTCCAATCCAAGAACTACGTTTGTTCCAATCCCATCAAAATCAGATCCGATAGCAACATAATCAACACCAACCAGGTTTACTATATGATCAATATGCTGAATAACATCACTTATGTATGTCTGTGGATTGCTTGTAAGGAATGGCGGATAAAAAACAATTCCAACTACTCCTCCGGAATTCGCAATATCCTGAATCTGCCAATCATATAAATTTCTTGTGTGATTTTTTATTGACCTTGCACCTGAATGAGTTGCAATGATTGGATTGTTTGTCTCCTGAAGAATGTCCTGAATAGTTTTTATTCCGGTATGTGACACATCAATGATAACGCCAAGAGAATCTAAAGTTCTTATAACCTGTCGTCCAAAACTGTTCAATCCTTGAGTCGTTGTACGACTATCTGCAGCAGAGATTGCCCAGCTGATACTATTATTCCATGTAATCGTTAAATATCGCATTCCAGCATTATACAATTGAACAAGTTTATCAATACTTTCTTCGATATGATGTCCGCCTTCAACCCCAATTACGGCAGCAATTTTATTTTGTTCGTTTATTTCTAAAGCCTGATTCATTGTTGTTGTCTGTTCAATCGTTAAAGTGTTTGCTGCAAGTTCTGAATAGAATAAATCACGCATTATAAGTGCTTGATTGAAATAATTTGTGTATTCAGTCGGACTTACCCAAATTGAAAAAAACTGAATATCAACCCCGCCTTGCTGCAATCGTGGTATATCGGTATGGTTATAATTATGCAAATCAGAAAGATGGTAATTTGGATCGCCAATCATAACTTCAAGTACATCATTGTGCAAATCGATCAAAGTATATTTTGAATGGATTGTTTGAAGGAATGTCGAAATATTTTCACCACCAGTAATATTAGTGATTGTTGTATCCGCAGCATAAGAAAATTTTGTAATAACTATTTCAATATTCAATGCTGGTATTGGATTTTCACCACTAAAACTAATATCTATTCCAGATCTAATTTCTCCAAGTCCGATTCCATTACCTCCATCAAGCTGAATCATTTTTTTTGTTATGGATTGATTTCCATACATTATAGTATAAAAGTATACTCCCGCACTTCCTTTGCTGTACCAATCAACAATATAATTTCCTTTTGTAAGAAAAGAATTTTTTACATCGACCAATTCACCTAAAATGTTATGTACAAGAATAGAAACATTCTCATCGGCTGGAATTAAAAAACCAATTTTTGTTGAGGGATTAAAAGGATTTGGGAAATTTTGCATTACTTCTAAGTTGTTTGGAAGATAATAAATATCATCTTCAATAGAAGTTGCAATATCATATTGCCAATTACCTATTGCATTAGAAAATACAGAATCGATCAATCCACTAGTTGAATTCCTTATCTGTACTTTAGCATTTTCAATTGGAGAATTACTTTTATAATCTTTAACGGTTCCTGTTATAGAAATTGTTTGCGACTTAATGATAAAAACAAAACATAAGCTGAATACTGCAACAGAAATATATTTCATAAGACTTTCAATAATATTATTTCAAGTATAATGATAATAATTGTCTTATAAAATAATACCTCTTCAATTGCATCTGTAATCTAAAGCTTCAATAAAAATCTATTAAATAGTAGTTTATTCATAAATTGTTTTATCCTAATTTTACTTTAACAAATAAAATAATTTATCAATAGGAGGTATTATGCTAGTATTGATAAAAAATGATTCCCGCCAAATGGGTCTTGAAGCAGCTTTACAGGTTGCATCACAAATAAGATTAAAACCCGACTCGGTTATTGGATTTGCTACCGGCAGCACACCTTTAGGATTATATAAAGAGCTAATAAGATTGCATCAACATGAAGGTTTAGACTTTTCTAAAGTAATTTCATTCAATCTTGACGAATATGTAGGGCTTCCGCCTTCACACCCTGAGAGTTATCATTATTTTATGTGGGAAAATCTATTTAAACATATAAATATTAATCCTTCCAACGTTCATATACCAATGGGAATGATCAATGATATTGAGCAATTTTGTTTTTGGTATGAAGAAAAAATAAAAAGTTATGGTGGAATAGATCTTCAAATATTAGGAATAGGCGCAAACGGTCATATTGCATTTAATGAGCCTGGATCTTCTTTAGGATCAAGGACAAGAATAAAAACTCTGGGTAAAAAAACTCGGTTGGATAATTCAAGATTCTTTAATGATGTCGATGAAGTTCCCAAGTACGCGATAACAATGGGTGTGGGCACAATTATGGAATCAAAAAGACTTTTACTTTTGGCGAGCGGATCAAACAAAGCAGAGGCAATAAAAGCTACGGTTGAGGGACCTATAATGGCAAAGTATCCTGCAACAATTGTTCAGTACCATAGGTACGCGACAATTATTATCGATAAAGATGCAGCTTCAAAACTGGAAGGTGAGTATATAGATAACTAAAATTCTTAAGCCTTATCTTTTTCTTCCACCTATTCCTAGTACACCTAGAATACCTCTGGTTATTTCTCTCGCTAAAGTTCTTCCAACTTGTTTGGACAACGGACTATTGATGACTTTATCAATGGTGCTTTTTTCTTGCCTTGTAGTTGATCTTGTCGTTGTTCTAGGTTTTTGATCATAAGTTTTGTTAGGTGAATCTGGAACTTGTAGATCAAATTCACGTGCAGAATCTAATTTCTTATTTAGAATTTCGTACGCACTTTCGCGATCAATGTTCTCATTATATTTAGTCGCCAATTTGGATGAATTGATCTTATTATTTATTTCTTCATCCGTTAAAATATCCATTCGTGATCTTGGAGCACAAAGTAAAGTTGCAGCAAGCGGAGTTGGAACTCCTTTTTCATTTAATGCACTAATTGCAGCTTCGCCAATTCCAAGTGATGTTAGTAATTCATCTGTCTTATAATATTCCGAGATAGGATAATTTTCTGAAGTAAGTTTTATCATTTTTCTATCTTGTGCCGTAAATGCGCGTAATGCATGTTGGATTTTTAATCCAAGCTGACTTAAAACTGCTTGCGGAACATCAGTTGGATTTTGAGTGCAGAAATAAATCCCAACACCCTTTGATCTTATAAGTTTAATTATAGTTTCTATTTGATCTAATAATGCTTTACTTGCTTCTTTAAAGATAAGATGTGCTTCATCAATTACTATAACTAATTTTGGCTCTGCTTTATCACCCAGTTCTGGAAAACTTGAATATATTTCTGCAAGCAAGGAAAGCATAAAAGTTGAAAACAATTTTGGTCTGTCCTGAAGATCGATAAGCCTTAATACTGAAATTATGCCATTACCGCTTTCATCTATGCGAAGCAGATCCTCAACCTCAAATGATTTTTCACCAAAAAATTTATCTGCACCTTGTTGTTCTAGCTCAACTACTTTTCTTAAAATCGTTCCAATTGAAGTAGGGGAGATTGAACCATAATCTTTTGCGATTTCTTTTTTACCTTCTGCACTTGCAAACTGCAAAACTTTTTTTAAATCCTTTAAATCAAGAAGAGCAAGATTATTATCATCACAATATTTAAAAAGGATTGCCAATAATCCTGCTTGAGTATCATTTAGTTCTAATATTTTTGAAACTAAAACGGGACCAAATTCTGAGACTGTAGCGCGTAACCGGGTACCTTTTTCATCCGATAGAGTAAGAAACTCAACGGGAAAGCGTTTTGGCTGATATTTAACGCCGATCTTAGAATGTCGTTCTTCAATTTTAGGATTTAAAGATCCTTCAGCAGCAATCCCGCTCAAATCACCTTTAATATCCATGAGTAAAACAGGAATACTTTTTTCGGACAAAGATTCTGCAAATAACTGAACGGTTTTTGTCTTTCCTGTACCCGTAGCACCTGCAATTAATCCGTGTCTATTGATTGTGCTTAATGGAATTTTTATGTGAAGATTTTGCTGCGGTTCATCATTATAAATTGCAGTGCCGATAATTAATGAATCACCTTTAAAAGAGTAACCCTCAGTTAGTTCCGTAATAAATTTATCAGCTGTGCTCATATTAAATCCTGTTATCAGTATAAAAATAGATTCTCACTAATGTGGGAATGACAAGCGATTAAAGACATCGAATGATAATTATCTTTGATGAATATAAACATCACTCTGCGGGAATGGTATAGATATATTTTCTTCATCAAACTTTTTCTTTATTTGTTCTGTTAACCTGAATCTAACATCAAGAACTTTATTTGTATTTACCCAAGGGCGAACAAATATATTAACACTGTTATCCGACAATTCACCAACGGCAATCAGTGTGACCGGCTCTTTTAAAATATCAGGATCAGCATCGATTAAAGAGCGAATAATATTCTTTGTTTTATCAATGTCATCTTCATAACTGATACTGAAAACTAAATCAATTCGCCTGGTATCTTTCTCTGAATAATTAATTATGTTGTCGTTTATCAGTTTTGAGTTTGGAATAAAAATAACTTTGTTATCGATTGTTACTAAGGTTGTGTTAAAGATTCCAACTTTTTCAACAGTACCACTAACTCCGCCGCTTTCTACAAACTGCCCAACTTTAACCTGTCTAAAAATTATCAGCATAACTCCTGCTGCAACATTAGCAAGTGAACCCTGTAATGCCAAACCGATTGCTAATCCTGCTGCACCAAGAGCTGCTATAAAAGATGTTGTTTCAATACCTAATTGTCCAACAGCAGCAATAATTACAAAAAGATATAGAGCAAATTTTAATGCGCTAGTTGAAAAGTGCACAAGAGTAAAATCAACATTCCTTCTTACTAATACTTTTTTAAGGATCCTGGTTAGAGTTTTAGAAATCCAAAATCCTATTAAAAGTATTGCAATAGCAGATATTATATGTATACCAAATTCAGTTACATATTTTTGTAACTCAGGAAGTATCTCTTTCCAGTTCATTTAATTCTCATTATTCATCACTTATTAAAATATAGAGTAGCTCAAGCCAAGTTGTAGTGATTCTCTTAGCTGAGTTTTTCTTGTTTGACTGATTTCATGTACAACACTAACATTAAAATTAACATTTATATAGTCGTTAACTTTTGCTGTAATAATATTATCCCATCTAACATCCCAAACATCTAGAGAACTAAATCTTGAGAATAATCTTAAGAAACTGTAATACTTCATATTCTCTAAAAATTCATAATTAACTTCGGTTACGGATTCAATACCTGTATCCAATTTAAAAGTTTCTATTTCAGGAGTTTCAGGATCGTCAGTATAACTTGTAAAACGATTAGTGAAAGTCTGCTGAAAAGCGAAACCTACTCTTGTCGTAATTATTTTATTATTATCATAAGTAAAACCTATCGCTTCTGAAATGTAACCCGGATCGAAGAAATCAACGATCTGAATGTTTGTATCAGCAACTGAATAATCATAGCCTTTAGTAACTGAAGTTCTTACAGTAACAGATAGAAATGGATCAACTGCCCAACCGATATTCCTAGATGCAACACTCTCAAAATAAATGTCATTCTCAGTTGTTCTATAACCTACATCTTCAAGTTTTGTTCTGCCGTAAATGATGTTAAGTTTATTTTTCCATTTCCAGGGAAAGCTATGATAAATAGCGCCTAAATTTGTGTAAGCTGAAAATGCTAATGAGTTTGATCCGCCTTGTGACCAGTTAACCAATGCAGTTTGACTCAGATTTAGTCCGACAACTCCAACCATATTCCATCCTTCTACTAACATAGAATCTGGAATATCCTGTGCAAAGGAGTTGAATGACAAAGTAATAAACAAAATGAGAAAAAGTTTTTTCATTTTTAGATCCCTCTATAATTGATATTTGATTATTGTGTAACGAAAAAATTCAAATGGAGATGTCGAAAACCTGTTCCACTTTAAATGGAAAATCAAAGTAATAAAAGTCATTATCCTCTTTTTTAACTTTATCCTTTGTTAGAACGTATTCCTCAACAGATTGTTGTTTTAAATCCTTTTTATAAGAAAGATAAAGTCCTTCCTCAAAGTAGTATTTTGGTAATCTTATTTTCTTGTGTGATGCCAAAAAAGCCATATCAATAGATACTTTTCTTATCATGCCGTTTCTATTCACTCTAAGATATATTGTTCTCATTTTCCTATCGTTTTAGAGCAAAATTAGTTATAAAGAATGTAATCTAAAAACTGATTTAAGACTGATTTCAATCTGTTTTAACAGACTTCTTTTATTTATAAAGTTTATATTTGCTTATCAAAAAAAGGACTTCTTAATGAAATTATTTCTGATTATTCTGCTTTCATTTTTTATTCTTAATTCTCCGCTTACGTTTTCACAAGTTGAGAATGTTCCAATCGAAAATGGAGTGTACACTTTTTTAAAAGAAATGAAAGTTAAAGGTATTCTTTCCTTCATCAGAGAAGATGATCCTGTTTTATCCAGATTTGAGGTAAAAGATCTTTTAAACCAAATATCAAATAATGCATCTGAACTTAGTAATACTGAAAAAAAAATATTACAGAAATACCAGTTTGAATTTTCAGATTCAATCGACCCGGATACTGCAAC
>CALLZX010000094.1 GCA_937858935.1 uncultured Ignavibacteriales bacterium
GTAGTCAGCGGCTTTACTAAATAGATCAGCAATCGTTTTAATTTTATTATAAAGTGATAACATTGATTTTACCAAACTTATCAGAAAACCTTCAGGCTATATTACCTGAAATTTCATTGGCTCTAACCCTAGTAGCAATTGTTTTATTTGATTTGATATTTATTAAAAGTAAAAAGTTTTTGCCGTTAATATCTCTAATAGGTTTAATTGTTACTTTCAGTTTTGTTGTTCTTCAGTTTGGTGATCCAAAATCTGCTTTTGCAGTTTCTGGAAACTTATCATTTCTTTCTCTTGATAATTTTTCTGCATTCTTTAAGTTATTAATTCTTATTACAACACTATTTATAGTTTTATTTTCAATGTCTTCTCTGGAAGTTAATTCATGTCCGGATAGGCACGGTGAATATTATGCTTTAATATTAGGAATGGTAATAGGCATGTTCTTTATGGTTTCTGCTAATGATTTAATTCTGATTTATCTTTCTTTAGAATTACTATCCTTATCATCTTATGTTTTAGCAGGATTTGTAAAAACATCCCTTAGAAATAGTGAAGCATCACTTAAGTATATTATTTACGGTTCTGCCTCATCTGGAATTATGTTATTTGGGATTTCTATTCTTTATGGAATTACAGGCAGTACAAATCTTCACGAAATAAATTCAATACTTCAGTCTCCTACTGCTAATCAGTTAACATTTTTGATGTCTGTTCTAATGATCTTTACAGGAATTGGATTTAAAATATCCATCGTTCCATTTCATTTCTGGACACCCGATGTTTACGAAGGCGCTCCAATTTCAATTACAGCATTTCTCTCTGTTGCAAGTAAAGCTGCAGGATTTGCTGTGTTGATAAGATTTTTAAAAATTACTTTTGCACAGGGACTTGATAAATCGGGCTACTGGCAAATGATAAGCTATATTGATTGGCAGACTCTTTTAGTTCTATTTTCTATCATTACAATGACTTTTGGTAACTTTGCTGCACTATGGCAGGATAATATTAAAAGAATGTTAGCCTATTCAAGTATCGCTCATGCTGGATATTTGATGCTTGGCGTTGCTGTATTTTCTGATCAGGGTTTAATGGCAGTGTTAGTTTATTTTGCAATTTATCTTTTTATGAATCTAGGTGCTTTCTATGTTGTAATGCTAATTGCAAACAAAATAAATTCAGAAGATATTGATGATTATAAAGGACTTGGCTATTCATTACCATTACTTGGCACCGCTCTAGGTATTTTCTTGGTTTCACTTACAGGACTCCCGCCTACAGCAGGATTTATCGGTAAACTGTATCTATTCATAGCCTTAGTCGATGCAAATATGATAACTGTGGCTATCATAGCGTTATTAAACACTGTGGTTTCATTATACTACTATATTCGTGTTCTTAAAGCAATGTTTTTAGATAAAACTGATAAAAAAGTTGAAATAAATCTCTCACCATTAAATTACGTTGTACTTCTGCTACTAATTGCTCCTGTTTTAATTCTTGGTGTTTACTTTACACCTCTGGTAAATATTGCAAAAGAATCTGTTCAGCTCTTAGGATTTTAATCACATCTAATTTGCTATTAGATTCTTTTTCTTATAAGTTTATACCCGACTATAATAGTCTTATTTATGTTAAAACTATCTAAAAAATCAGAATACGCATTAATGGCAGCCAGATATATGGCAATAAAAAATCATGGCAATGCTGTAACTGCTAAAGAAATTGCAGATAATTACAAGATATCATTCGAGTTAGTTTCTAAAGTATTGCAGAATCTTGCTAAAAATAAAATTGCAATTTCATTTCAAGGAGTTAAAGGTGGATATATATTAAAGAAGAATCCATTTGAGATTTCTTTAATAGAATTAATACAGGCAGTCGAACCTGATTACCAAATTACAGATTGTTTACGATCTGAATCACCAAAAAATGAGTGTTCATATTCTGATTGCTGCAAAATTCGTGATCCATTGGCCGAAGTTCAGAAAAAGATTGATAAAGTATTTTATGAAACTAAGTTAGCGCATATTATCTGATGAAAATATCAACACCAATTTATTTAGATAATAATTCAACTACTCCAATAGATCCGAGAGTTTTAGAATCAATGCTTCCCTATTTGCAAGAGCGATTTGGAAATGCATCAAGTAACCATAGTTTTGGTTGGATTGCTAAAAGTGCAGTTGAAAATGCAAGAGATATTATTGCAAATTTTCTAAAAGTTTCTTCAAAAGAATTATTTTTTACAAGCGGAGCCACTGAATCTATCAATTTAGTTCATCTTGGTTTAACTCAGAATATAAATCCCGATTCATTTCATATAATTACAACTAACCTTGAACATAGCGCAACAAAAGAATCATTAGAATATTTATCCAAAAAAGGATTTAATGTTGCAGTAGTTAATGTTGATAAAACGGGAATTGTTGATCCTACGAGAGTAACGGAAGCTATATCTGATAAAACCAGACTCATTTCTATCATCTTTGCGAATAATGAAATCGGAACAATAAACGATATTAAGAGTATAGGACAGATATGTAAAGAAAAAGATATTCTTTTACATGTAGATGCAACTCAGGCTGTTGGTAAAATCAATTTTGATATTAAGGAACTGAATATTGATTTTTTGTCTTTCACCGCTCATAAACTTTACGGTCCAAAAGGAATTGGAGCATTATATGCAAATGGTAAGAATCCAAAAACAAAACTTTCTCAAAGAATATTTGGCGGAACACAGGAAGACTCAATTAAACCGGGAACTTTAAATGTTCCTGCTATTGTTGGGTTTGGGAAAGCAATTGAGCTTTGTGATGACGAAATGACAAAAGATTACAATCATACAATAACATTAAAAGATAGATTTCACAAGAATATTGTATCAAACCTTGAGGGTATTTTTATAAATGGATCAATAAAAGAAAGACTTCCAAATAACATTAACTTTTATGTTGATGGAATCCGTGCTGATAAACTTATGCTCGAGTTAAGAGATTTAGCTTTTTCAAATTCTTCTGCTTGTGCATCAGGTTCAACTAAACCAAGCAGAATTCTTAGAGCTATCGGTCTAACAGATGAGCAAGCATTAAGTTCTGTTAGATTTGGGTTTGGAAGATTCAATACAATAGATGAGATTGAGTATGCATCTCAGAAATTTATTGATGCAGTAATTAAACTTAGAACTAAAAATCATAATAAATCACAGAACAATTAACAAATAATTAATTAGTCATGACACATAAAAACATCACAGGTCTTTTCGATGATCTAAAAAATGAAAGTCAGATTTTTTTGAGTTACTTAAAAGCAAAATTTCCGATTTTTCATAATTCAAATCTTTTCTCAAGGGATTTTCAATATGGATTGAAAAGTTTTCTTGAGAAAAAAGGAATTACAATAACAGATATTAATCTTGATAGTCTTGCAAAGCAATTTTCTGGCTATTATGAAACTGAGGGAATTCTAATTCGAACAAGTAATCAAGGCTGGAAATTAAATTACCCCGAGTTTACTACTGCAAAACCAGGAGATCCATTTTCATTTTAATTAAAAATAATTTAGAGGTATGCAATGAGCAACACACAAATCGATTCTGAAATAACTATAACAGATAAAGCTGTTAAAGAGATCAAACGAATAATGGATGAAAATAAAATAACACAAGAATTTGGGTTAAGAATTGGTGTTAAAGGCGGCGGTTGTTCCGGTTTGACTTATACACTAGGTTTTGATCCTGAAACTCGTGAAGGTGATTCTATAATTGAACAAGAAGGCGTGAGGCTTTTTGTTGATGGTAAAAGTCTTTTTTATCTCTCTGGCACTCAACTAGATTTCTCGGATGGATTGAACGGTAAAGGATTTATATTTAATAATCCAAACGCAACAAAAAGTTGCGGCTGTGGTGAATCATTCGGTGTTTAATCTGAAAGGATAATATTATGCGAAGACGAAAATTTATATACGCATTGGGTACATTACCTATTGTTTCAGTTCTTGGAAAAGTTGAAAATAATTTAAATAATATCAAAAATCATATAAGGAGTACAAATACTATGGCAAAATTTGAATTGCCCCAATTACCATATGCCTATGATGCATTGGAACCATACATTGATAAAATGACAATGGAAATTCACCATTCTAAACATCATAATGCTTATGTTACAAATCTTAACAAAGCTCTTGAAGGAACAGAGTTTGAAGGAAAATCTATGGAAGAAATGTTTGCTATGATGTCTAAACTTCCTGCTGCCGTTAGAAATAATGGCGGTGGTCATTGGAATCATTCATTATTCTGGAATTTAATGAAACAAAATGGCGGTGGAAAACCAACCGGTAAAATTGCTGATGCAATAAATGCTGCTTTTGGTTCTTTTGATGAATTTAAAACAAAATTCAATACTGCAGCTGCTACTAGATTTGGATCAGGCTGGGCTTGGCTAATAGTTCAGGATGGTAAATTAGTTGTGTCTTCAACTCCAAATCAAGATAATCCTTTGATGGATCTTGCTGAAGTAAAAGGAACTCCTGTACTTGGATTAGATGTATGGGAGCATGCTTACTATTTAAAATATCAGAATAAAAGACCAGATTATATTGAAAACTGGTGGAATGTTGTAAACTGGGATAAGGTAAACGAACTGTTTTCAAAAGCATAGTTATTACTCTAAGCTTAATTGGGAAGTGATATAATCTCACTTCCCTTTTTTATTATATGAATCATACGATACCAATATTTCCATTAAAATTAGTCGTCTACCCTGATTCAAAATATCCTTTACATATTTTTGAAGAACGTTACAAAGTTCTTTTACAAAAATGTTTAAAGGAAAATTCTGGATTTGGAATAGTAGCCTCAATAGACAAACGAATTTCGGATGTTGGAGTTTATGTAAAAGTTACTGAGATACTTAAAACTTATTTGAATGGTGAGCTAGATATAGTTGTTCAGGGATTAGAAAGATTTCTTATTACTTCCACATCACTTCATACAGATGGTTATTATGTTGCAGATGTTGAGAAGTATGACGATGAAAATATTATTATTGATCAAAAACTTTCCCAAGATTTGCAAACTGAATTTGAAGCAATTGTTGAGTTAGCAAATTATAAATTGGAAGATGGGTTTTGGAATAATCTCAAAACTTCAGATCTCAAATCATATAAGATTGCCGAAAAATCAGGATTAACTTATGAACAGCAGCAGGAATTACTCATCTTAAAAAATGAGAATGAACGATTAAACTATCTAATTAATTATTTTTTATCGATAAAAGATAAGGTTAATGATGCTGAATCAGTTAAAAGAATAATTATGAATGATGGATATTTGAATTAATTTAAAAACAAAAAGCGAGTAATTAACTCGCTTTTCTAATTTGTTAATGAAACTAATACTTACTTATTATACTTTTCTTTTACACTGATTCGATTGATTGCCCTTGCTAATGCTGCTTCTGCTCTAGCTATATTGATATCACTGGTTTTAGCAGCCAGCCTTTCCTCAGCTCTTTGTTTAGCTTTTAATGCTCTTTCTTCATCAATTTCAGCAACTAATTCAATTGAATCTGCCAGCACCAATACTTTATTATCTAGGACTTCAATAGTACCACCTGCCGTTGAGTAATGATTTGGTTTCCCATCAGGTAATTCAACTTTAATCATTCCTACATCAAATGTGCTTATAATTGGCGCGTGATTTTTTAAAACCTGGAATCTGCCTTTTGTTCCAGGAACCGTTATAGATTTTATCTCACCGCTAAAAGCAGATTTTGAAGGAGTAACTATTTCAAGATTTAGTTCAGCCATTATTAAGCCATCTTCTTTGCATTTTCAACTGCTTCTTCAATTACTCCAACATACATAAACGCTGATTCTGGAAGCTCATCATACTTACCATCAATGATTCCCTTAAATCCACGAATCGTATCTTCTAATTTAACATACTTGCCCGCTTTTCCTGTAAATGCTTCTGCAACATGGAAAGGCTGACTAAAGAATCTTTGGATTCTTCTGGCTCTTCTAACAACAATTTTATCTTCGTCTGATAATTCATCCATGCCAAGAATGTTAATAATATCCTGTAAATCTTTGTAGTGCTGAAGAATTTCTTTACAATTTTTTGCAACATCATAATGTTCCTGTCCAAGTATACCAGGTTCAAGAATTCTTGATGTTGAATCAAGAGGATCTACTGCAGGATAAATACCCAGTTCCGAAATTTGTCTGCTTAACACTGTTGTTGCATCAAGATGCGCAAATGCTGCTGCTGGAGCAGGATCTGTTAAGTCATCCGCAGGAACGTAAATAGCCTGAACAGACGTGATGGAGCCCTTATCAGTTGATGTAATTCTTTCCTGAAGCGCACCCATTTCAGTTGCAAGGTTAGGCTGATAACCGACCGCCGAGGGCATTCTTCCTAAAAGTGCTGATACTTCAGAACCGGCCTGTGTAAAACGGAAGATATTATCTATAAATAAAAGAACATCTCTTCCCTCTTCATCTCTGAAATATTCAGCAATTGTTAAACCGGTTAGAGCAACTCTTAATCTTGCTCCTGGAGGTTCATTCATCTGACCAAAGACTAGAGCTGTTTTATCAATAACTCCGGATTCTTTCATTTCAAGCCAAAGATCATTTCCTTCGCGAGTTCTTTCACCAACTCCGGCAAATACCGAATAACCGCCATGCTGCTTTGCGATATTATTAATCAATTCTTGTATAATAACTGTTTTACCAACTCCAGCACCACCGAACAAACCTGTTTTTCCACCGCGGCTATAAGGTTCCATCAAATCTATAACTTTAACTCCGGTTTCAAACATTTGAGATTGAGTCGATAGGTTTTTAAATAATGGAGCAGGACGATGAATTGGATATCTTTTTTCAGATTTAATTTCCCCAAGACCGTCAATTCCATCACCAATAACATTTATTAACCTACCAAGAGTAGCGGGACCAACAGGAACTGAAATAGGTTTGCCATTATCAAACACATCCATTCCCCTAACCAAACCATCTGTAGAATCCATAGCAACTGCTCTAACTCTATTTTCACCAAGATGCTGCTGTACTTCCACTATTAGATCTTCATTTTTGCCTTCTGTTGAAGTTCTAGGAATTCTTATAGCATTATAAATCTTTGGAAGATGTCCGCCATCAAATTCGATATCGACAACAGGACCAATGATTTGAATAATTTTTCCTTTTAACTCGCTCATTCTTTTACCTTCTTTATAAATTTTAAGGTGTAAAATTAGCCAAACAGGCTTTTTTTTACAAACTTTTAAGAAATTACTTTAAAAACACCATCTTTTTTGAAATAGAAAATTCCTTTGTTTTTAGCTGATAAATGTACATTCCGCTAGCTAAATCATCAGCATTAAATTCTACACTAAGTACTCCAACCGGTGCAATATCATTGTACAATTCTTTTACCTTCCTGCCAAGAATATCAAAAACATTAAGCTCAACTTTTTGTGATAAAGGCACTTCAAATCGGATTGTAGTTACCGGGTTAAATGGATTAGGATAGTTTTGAAGTAATGAAAATTTAGTTGGAACTGTATGTGTATTTTCATCTACACTAGTAATTGTATTTATCGAATCTGTACCACCAGCTTCATAATATCTTGCAGCAAATTCCTGCAAATAAAAATTAGCCACCTGGTTATCCTGAATTATTAATGTGTTTTCATCATTACTATTTTCAGCTGAGGAAGACCAATTGTGTGAACCGGTAATCACATATGGTGTGTACCCGAATGGCTCTGCATCTACTATTGCGTATTTATGATGTAGTAATCCAGATGTAAATCCTTTCAATCGGATATCCACTCCATTTGATTGTAAATAAGAAAACTGAGTTCCAGAATCAGTATTATTACTTAGAACCAATCGAGTTTTTTTATTTCGATTCTTAACACCAATAACTGTATCAGCAAGATCTCTTCTTGTAAAAGTCATCAAAGCACCGTTGATAGATCTTTGTGTTTTGCTGAGTGTTTTACCGAGGTTGAATGTGGTTCCATCACTTGGACTAAAGAAACTTTGTACTTTAACACCTCCAATTATAAAATTATGAGGTGTGTTATTTAATTTTCTTGAACCGAATCTTGAATTTTGTAAATTCGGAGTATCAGTACTACTTCCCCATTCTTCTTGAAACTCAACAGTATACGCTCCCGCTAAAGCAACATCTTGAATTAATACTAAGTTTTGTCTGTCATCGTTTGTTCCCGGGTCAGTAGGATTCCATGACCCCATTATTACCCAAACACTATCAGGCGATCCGCCGCGGTAATCTATCACAAAAAATTTATTATGATGTAAACCGCTACCATCATTATTTCCATAAGCATCATTAATATACGGGATACCATTACTTATCAGTGTTTGCCAGGGAGCTGTAGTTCTGTTGTCGTATTCACCAATAACTCTGATTTTTACACCACGGTTTTTAGCATTTACTAATGCTGTGGCAATATTAGCGCCCACAGTTCCACTTAAACTATATAAAGCAACATCAATAGATCGTTTTGCGTTATTTATCTTCTGTATAAGAATATCTGTAAAATTTGCATTTGCATTTGCATTTACACCAGATGAAACAGAAGTATTTACCGTATTATTAAAATAAACTTGTATTTCTCCAGTTGTTGGAAAAGCTGAGGTCGTACTTGAAATTATATTACTTGAAAAACTTGTATCTGAATTAGCTACTGAAAAAGCCTGTAAATTATATATAGTAGCTGAATTCAAACCGCTTACGGTAACGTTATGAAGATTTCTTAAATCATTGTCAGGTTCAATTACTCCAAGTTCGTAATTAGTTGTAACGCCATATCGGATCCTGGAAGTTCCTGGATTTATCGTACTCCAATCAAGTGTAATAGAGTTTGCTGTCAGGTCAATTTCTTCAGGATATTTTTCTATTATTGGTCCTTCAGAAATTATATCTGCAGTTATCCTAGGCATTAGTTGATAGCCACCGATGAACGGTAAAGTAGATTTAAATTGACTTACAACTCCAACAACATCAAATCTACCCGCGGGTGCTACTAATCCAATAATTGGGGTATCGTTATCAATTCTAATTTGAACCGTATCAGATGCACTTGAGCCCGTTAGCATATAATTTTTATAAGCCCAGTTGCTAACTTGATTTCCATTCAATTCAGTTACTAATACTCCGTTTAGTCTTACTAATCGGCCTTCGTAATTTTCTATTCCAGCAACTCCGTCTCCGCTTAACATAGAAGGAGTAGCAAGCACTGGTTCGATTGTATTGCCCGAGCTGATGATCGTATGAAGTAATGGAGCTTCAAGCTGATTCAAGCCATTAAATTGTGTGATAGTACCTGAAACTAATACTTCATCACCTGGTTGAACAGCGTTAGAAAAACTTGATCCAAAAATTGAAATACCACCACTGTTGTCCTGAATATAGCTTGGACTACCAAATTGATTACTTACTGTTACAATTCCTCTGATCGTAACTAAATCTCCTAAATTAATTCCAATGCCATTTATATCATTTACTTTTGCTTCTGAAATAGGAATAGGTGCGCCGTAAACTGTTAATACCGGAGAAGGACTTACATCACCAAGAACTGAGTCTATTCCTGACTGAAATAAAAATTTATATTTGCCTGTAAAGATTGGAGTTGTAACATCTAAGATAGAGATTAATACCGAATCGTCCAGAAAGTTTACATTAGAAAACAGAATTGTATCGGAACTTACAATAGTTGAAGCAGTAAAATTTTCAATTGAGATCTGTGCCGAATTTTGTGACCAGATAAACGCTTCAGGAAAAATAATTTTTAGCGTATTGATACCATATTGTGGTTCCTTAATATAACTGAAGTCTAGATTGATAGTTGAATCACCGGAAACAACTTGTGGATTTAAACTAACAGTACCTGAACCTTCCACACGCGCTCTCAAAGAAAGTATCCAATTATTATTGGTCGGTGTGTTCCCAATACCTATGGATGATGGGCCAGTAAGTGTCCAATTAGCAGTGTTTGTTAACTCAGAAACATCATCTTCATTAAAGAAGACTGATGAATTACTAGAGGACGTACCACTAAAATGAACTTTAGGACTTGGTAAACTTCCTGAATTTGCAGTTCCCCATGAAACTCCAAAAACGTGTACATCTGAACTATTTCTAATTTGAAGTGCCTCAGAACTTCCTGCAACAGAAAAAACAGTACCAGACAAATACAAAGCATTATTTGATTTCACTACAATTAAATAATCACTCGGATCAAAATCTTCTGTAAAAGCATTTTCTGATCGTGCAACAACTATAACGGTACCTTTTCTAAGACTGCTCCATAATGAATTACTTGTGAATGATAATGGCTGCTGAGCAGCTCCACTACTGCTAAAATCTCTTACATCCCAATTGCGTAAATCCAGACTATCCTGTAAAACTAATAATTCAATCCATTCATCACTTGCACTGGAATTATATATTTCATTAATAATAATAGATTGTGGATGAAGATAGGTTACGAATAATAAAGCAAGGGAAAAATATTTTAATGTTCTCATTGTACATCCGTTGATAAAATGAATCTTTGAATCCTGTTATTTCCTCTATCAGCCACATAAAGTATTCTATCAAAATATGCAACTGAGTAAGGTTCGGAAAAAACTGATCGTCCACCGAATCCAATTAATTTATCTCCGAATGAATTAAATTTATAAACACTATCTTTTTCTGCATCTGCAACATAAATATTTCCATTTGCATCAATAGTACAACCCTCAGGACGAAGAAATATATTAGGTTCTGCAAAAGCAACTCCATCATTAGGAGAAAAAGCACTTCTATATCTTTCATCAATTGGAGTAATAATATAATTCCACCATTGTGCTTTAAAACTATTTGTACCGGACAATGTTACAACAATATCAATATTTCTTTTATTAAAAGACGCAAGTGAACTTATTCCATTAGCTGAAACCATTCCCATACTTGTTGGAGAAATATTAGGAACCCTACCGATAAGGCTATCTCCAGAGCTAAAATCAGAACTGTTTATTGGTTTAAACATAAGAATAGAATTATCCGGATCATATATACTTGAATTATTTGGTCCTGTTCTGGCAACATAAAAAGAGTTATCATAGAAAGCACAAGCTGCTGTGTATTTTCTAAGCGGCGCATTTAAATCATCAGGTCTCGGAAGCAAACGTCTTATTGGTGCAGTATCTAATTGATGATTGGAAGCCACAAGATCGATTTTATATACTGCGCTGAATGTTTGACCTAACGTATCAAACTGCGCACAAACAATAAGATTTAATTTATAATCCTGTGCGATACTTATTGGATGTTTGATGGTTCGTGAACTTAATCTTTGACCATCAAGGTTAAGCATTATGATTTGATCATTATCAGTATCAGCAACATATACTAATGGTTCTCTCCCGATAATTATTTCTTCAGGATGATTAAATCCCTCCCAGTCAGGATTTAGCTTGATATACACTGTATCACCTGTAATGTTGCCTTCATCATCAGTTTGAAACTGTGTAATATCAAATTTATCGTGGCAAGAAGTTATGCTAAGTAATAATATTACTGCTGCTAAATATTTTAAGTGTTTATATTGTATCATAAGCCAAGTATTATTGAAAATCTGTGAGCCGAACCTAATTTTGTAAAATTAGCAAAAGCATAATCTACGCTAACATTTGCAATACTAATAGGTACATTAACACCCGCGCCAAAAGAATAATTTTGTTCATCAACGTTTATTTTATATCCACCTCTTGCAAAGAACATCTTATTCCAGACATACTCAACTCCTAAAGATAAATTTTCACTATTATCATTTGGATGATTAAGCTGAATAGACGTTGTTACTTTATGTTCGTCATCCTCATAAGGTTCTAAAGCAAATCCAATTCTAAACATAGTTGGCGGTGAAAATGTTTGCCAATCTGATTTTGTTCTGTTACCAACTAAAATAACTTCTCCATCAGGCGCAAGATCATTTCCAAAATTTGTAACTGTAACTGCAAATCTTGTACTTCCTAATCCGGTCCAATAATAAGTACCAAGATCAATCATAATTCCGCGCATTTTAAGTTTATCTAATGTTTCTTCAATGTATCTTACAGTTCCGCCAAAACTAAATTGATCAGTCATTTTTCTTGAATAAGAAATCGCGATACCCATATCACTGAATCCGAAATACTCACCAGTACCAAATGGTGCATATTCTGTAGTTACTTCCATTTCATCCATTGAAAGAGATGTTAAAGAAACTCCAAAAGTATTTGCATCATCAAGATGATATACAGCTCCAATAAAATCATGATTAATATCTACAACCCATTGATTGTGAGAAAACATTACTTGATTTTCTGAAAACTGTGTTAAACCTGCAGGATTCCAATATAAAGCTGAAACATCATTTGCAATTGCAACGAATGCATCGCCCATTGCTGTTGCTCTTCCGCCGACACCAATTTTTAAGAATTGTGCGGTTGAAATTCCTGCACGCTGACCTCCGAGCACTGGAAATAACTGAGGCTTTATTTCAGTAAAACTTATAGCAATAAATAAAAATGTAATTATATACTTCATATTAAAATCTCAAACTCACGCCAAATTTTATATTTCTACGAGTTAAATATCTTGCTGGATTATATGGATACGCTGTAATTGGGGCTTGCAGATCAGGATAACGAGGATCATTCCAGCTAGCTGGAACATCATCACCATATTCGTATGCTCTGCCAGTAACAGGATTAATAATCGCAGAATTTTTTGTATCCAATAGATTATTTACTTCTACAAAGACAGACAACTTAAGATTCATTAGCTGAAAATATTTTTCAAAATTTACATCAACCCAAAACCAATTATCACCAATCTCGTTGTATCTGGTATCCGTAACATATTCATACTCTGCTCTACCCTGTTCATCAACTGCGCCAGTATATACAGCTGGTGTATATCGCTTACCTGATTGATAAAAGAATCTTAAATAAAGATTATAATCGTCTAAAATTCCAGGAGCAAATCCGAAAACCGGATCTCCGCTTTCAACATAGAAACTTGTTGAAACTGATGCTGTAATTGGTCTGTCCCAAGGAACAAATTCTTCTTTTATTGATTCTTTAAGATCGCCCTGTAATACTAATACGCCTTCATCTGCAGAAGAACTTTTTCCCGTTACAATTGCATAAGTAAAGGATGCATTTCCATTAAACCATTTGCCAATCCTCTTACGATATTCAAATTCAATTCCACGTGAACGCGCATAGTCGGAATTTACATAGGTAATAAAACTTTGAGTTGAAAATCTTGGTGATACAATTTTAGCAGTTCTAGTGTTTACGTAATCAAAAATATCTTTATAGTAAGCAGTAACTGTTAAAACATCATCGGAAGAAAACTGAGTCTTTAATCCGAGTTCATATGCAACAGTTGTTTCAGGATTTAAATTCGGGTTACCAAATTTCTGAAATGAGGATTGCGCATTCTGAGGATCCAACTTTGCATAAACAAACTGAGGTTTTGGCCACTTGCTAAAATGTCCGTACGAAAAGAACAACGTTTGATTATCTGAAACCGGATGCGAAATACCCAGACGAGGACTTAATCTTGCCTTAAATCTTCTTCCGTTGAACCAACCAAAAGTATCCTCCATGTATTTTTCACGTATTTCATCCGGAATAGTTACCACGTCAGGATTCTGTACTGCATCATCAACGTACTTACCAGGAAACCAATAATCCAAACGTAAACCAAAGTTTAATATCATTCCGCTCAGATTTATGTTATCCTGTGCATATAATGAACCAAGTGCAGGATAGACTTTATAAATATCATTATTCAAACCAAGTTCACCAATCCATGGTTTATATATATCTATAACCTGCATCTCCTGGAATTGGAAATTAAAACCAGCTTTAAATTTATTTTTCTCGTCAAAAAAGTTCGTTAAATCCCCTCGAACTGAAAATTCCTCAACATAGTGATCTCGCCAGGTATATGGATTCCCAACATCCCAGAAACCATCACCGGGAATTACGCCAACCGTATCCCTATTTATATTATAATATTCTATAGGAAAAGTAACAATATCTTTAGGCTCATTGTACAAATACCAATCATTTCCATTTGCATCTGCACGCAAATTTGTGAAGAAACTATTTACCTTAAATTCATAAAATGTTTTTGAACTTAAAGTGTGAGTTACTCCAAAGGAGTTGTACTTATTATTATGTGTAAATGTATTTGCATTATCCAGTAGATATTGGAAATTGTATTGGTATCCAGGGCTTGGTTCAATGTACTCTAAATTTGATTGAAGTGATTGAGAATTTTGGTTTATGTTAACCGACTGATTAAATGAATAATAAAATTTTAACGTCGGTGAATATTTATAAGTTAATTTAGCTAACCAGAACCAATTGTTCTCAGCACGCGGTGCATATCTTGTTCCGTTAAAAACGGAAGAGACTAACTGATTTGCCGTAGGTTTAAAATATCCCTGGGTAATTCCATCAGTTATTCCAGTATAAAAACTTCCAAAAAATGTTAACTCACCAGGAATGCTTATTCCAATTGCGGGAAGAATAAAAGAAGTTATTGGTTCAGGACCGCTTAAATTTCCTTCAAGAATATCAGTGTTAAAAACATGATAAGAAGATTTATCACCCAAATTATCCCGCTTGTAAGAGACAGAACCTGAATATTTTTGCCCGCCTTCTCGAGTTCTAACATTTACAATTCCTGAAGTTGCTTGTCCGAACTCAGCGTTAAAACCACCGGTAATTACTTCAACTTCTTCAATTGCATTTGCGGAAAGCTGCAATCCAAATCCTGTACCGGCCAGCGGATCTTGTACTGAAACACCATCCAATAAAAATGCATTTTCATAAGATCTACCTCCCCGGATATGTATTGCGTTATCAGATTTTACAACACCTGACTGCTGTGTTACTATGTCTGCGATATTTTCAATAACTGCAATGTCTAATTCATCTTTAGTTATGGTTCTTTTACTCTGTGTTTCTTCAACATCCATCAAAGGTTTTTCACCGATTACAACAACATCCTGCCCAAGAGTTAAAACTGTTTCTTCAAGTTTAACATCCAGGTCCTTTGTTTTGTTTGATTCAATCTGGATTCCAGTGTATTGAACAGTTTTATATCCAATTAAGGATATGTCAACATTATAACTTCCAACAGAAATATTATTAATCTTAAACTTACCGTTTATATCTGTTGCTGCACCGTAGTAAGTTCCTTTTATAATTACATTCACACCAGGTAAAGCATCACCTGTCATGGCATCTTTAACGGTGCCAGAGAGAATACCTGTATCCTGAGAATATATTAATAAAGAGTTAATTAGCATTAGAAAAATTATAAATCTTTTTATCATGGAGTCACTCCAAAATCTTCAAAAAAGACTTTACTAAGAAGACTCTTCACATTTGCTGATCCGCCATTAGATTTACTTAGAGGTAAACCATAGAAGAATAATGATTTTGTATTGTTAAAGAACCCTATAAATCCCCTCATCTCATTATTGGGGAAATAATATATGGGTATCGCTCCGTTCGGATTTAGATAGAAAGACTTGATCCTGAACAAACTTGTTATCGTTGTTAATTGAGGATACGCTGGATCCGTTGTGTCTGCAGATATAATTGTATTCGGAAGTAAAGAGGTTCTGGTATAAATAGTATCGGTATTTATAGGCAAAAATCCTTGTAATAGAACGGGATCTACTGTTTGAGGAAACTGCATAGAAAAAGCTATCTTTCCTCCCGCATCAATAAATGTTTGCACAGAGGATGCAGCTAAATCCAGCGAAGGATTATTATCACTGTACCAAAGAACATACTTAAACAATTTAAGAGTCTGTAAAAATGTTACATTAGTATATGGCGGTTTTTGATTCAAATAATCATACACATCATATTTACCGGTTAATCCAAGACTATCCATCATTGCATCATAAAATGCCGCAGCACCATCAGAGGTTGAATAATCATCCATTATCAGGATCTCACCTTTTGGTTTTTTAACAAACCAGGTTTTTCCTGTATCAGGCAAAGAAATAAACTGAGATGTTGCACCTGAAATGTCTACTGCTTGAACATAGAACTTGTTATAGTCATCAAATTTTAATCCCGGTAATTTTTCAGAGAAGATATTTGTTTCAATTCCTTCTATTAAAATTTCCATTTGAGGATTTGATGAATTAAACTCTTTTGTTCTAAGTGTAATTGTCCTGACACTTCCATCCAATGCTACAATGTTATTTGGATCAGTTGTATCATTTAAAGCAATATTGATTTTTAATATTGTGCTTAAACCATCAAGATCATCCACATTCCAGCCAAATGACATAACCGGAAACGAAATTGCAGGCAGTGTACTAAGTGAATTCCATTCAATTGTTGGGGCAGTGTTTTTTAGAGGAAATTTTAAAGTTGCCGGGGTTGGATCAACTAGGCCTATATCGAAAAACTTTTCTCCATTATTATAAACGCTATCACTATTAGAATCTATAAACGGTTCGGGTCCGAAGTCTATACCGTTCTGAAAAACTCTGTTATCATAAATCCCATTGCCGCCGTTATCTGCAGAAGAAACTTTAAATGCATAAGTAGTATCACCTGCCCCGATTTGAAGAGAAAATAAAATTTCATTCTCATCAGTAAACGTCCAGGTTATTCCATCCCAGGTGTAATAAAATCCAACTATCAATCCATCAGAATCATCACCCCACCAGGCAACTTTTAATCGACTTGGCTGAGGTGCAATAGTGGAATCGGGGAATAATGCTATGCTTGTTTCAGGCGGATTGTTGCCCGTAGGATTATCAATAAAATCTTCTCCACACGAAAGTAGAAATACGAAAGAGAATAATATTGTGGATATAAGTAAAACTTTTTTCATTTATCTAATTGCGTAACGAATAATTATTAAATACTGAAAATTCTTTTTCACAAAAATAAATTCCTCCCCAATCAGATTGGGGAGGAATAATAATTTACTATTTAAGTAACATCATCTTTTTAACTTCATTAAAACTACCTGCTTGAATACTATAGAAATATATTCCTGAAGTTAAATCATTTGCTTTAAATAATATTGTATGTGCACCGGCTGACTGATTTTGATTTACTAGAGTTTTTACAACCTGACCCAAAATATTATAAACCCTGATTGTAACCATTTCTGCTTTTGGAAGTGCATATGAGATGGTTGTAGAAGGATTAAATGGGTTTGGATAATTTTGAGATAATGAATATTCATTTGGCAGAATATTTTCATCATTTACATCTGTTGTGTAATTAACAAAATCATCATCTTTTCTTGGAGCCAATTTATAATTACTAAATGAATAGTACAGAACTCCTTTAATAGCATCAAAAGTACCGTTTAATACAACCAATGTTGGTCTTTCAGATCTTGTTCCGTTATGATAGGAATGATTACCATCTTCTAACTCAACTCTCGTATTTCCCGATCCATCACTGATAAACATTTCACCAAAATTCGATGTTCCGTCTGCACTTAAAGCTGTTATTGTTACGTCGTTATATTGAACAAGAACACTTTCCCATTCTTCTTTTCCAATAGCATTATTACCAGATGTTCCAATTGTACCGGTTGTTAATACTTCTGCTTCTGGTAGTGCATTACCGGTTGATAAAACAGATATTGATGAAAGAGTATCAATTTTAGTTACATCAAAATCTTCTCGGATAACTCCAGTAACTGTAACTCGCTCACCTCTGTTTAAATTTAATACTTGTGTACCCATTGTACCTGCAGTACCAATTTGAATTCCACTCCAAGGTCCCGAACCATCTTGTATATATATTCTAAGTGGTGTACTGCCAAAGCCTTTAATGTCAGATGAATCAGCAGTTACTACGCCTGTTAAGCTTATTCGATAACCATTGTATGCACTATATCCACCGCCAAATGGACTGTATTGAGCATCTTTTATTGTTAAAGGTCTGTTTAGAACCAAATAAAAATATTTTTGTTTTACAGTATCAACTGGAGTAACGCTAACTAAATCCTGATTGTCTTTTGCCCATATGTAAAAATCAACTAGAGCAGAATCAGCAGCAACACCCGGTATAATTCCTTTGTACAAAGAGTCTACAGCTGAAAAAGTCATTTGAACAGAATCTCTTGCACCTGAATTGACTGAATAATAAACTCTTGCTTCGGAAACTGTTCCATCGAGATCTTTAATTTTTGCAGATACTTCAACAGGTTGATTTGATGCTACTTCTACAATGTCTCTTTTTATATCTGAAACTAATGGAGGACTTTGAAGAACAGGACCAATATCACCAGGATAAACAGGAACAATATAATATCCATCTGTTCTGGTAGTTACTATACCAGTTAAGTATTCTAGATAAGAACCGTTAAGCGGTGGTTGATATCCAGGAATGATGCCTGCAGAACCTGTTTTAAAATATCTTGATTGATTATATATAAAAGCTGAGTGACCTGTAAAATCATTTATTTTAAAGTTACCATTTGTATTTCTATCAGAAGTGATAACATTCCTGAATGTAACTAACATTCCTTCATATTTTTCTGCATCAAAATTATACCCTCCTGTTGAAGTAAATAAATCAGCAAGCTCTAACTCAAATGGAACCGGACGATTTGGTCGAGTTTCTAAAATTTCTACTGGGATAGGTTGGGGTGCAGTAATCAATATCAATTCTGTAGTTGTATTATATTCTGTTACAATACCTGTTAATTCAACAATATCAGCACTATCAACCAAATCAAAAAAAGTACCTTGAGCTGCAGCAGTAGTATCATTTTGAATAATATTTAATCCGCCCCAAAGGGTACTTTCAGGATCTTGAATATAACTGGCCCATCTGTTACCTGCCGAGATAATAACTCCTCTGTTTGTATCAGGATCAATAACAGTACTTACAAGTGCAATTCCTCTTACTCTTACAGTATCACCATTTAATGGTGAAGGTGGATCTGTACCTAAAAGTGAATCGGGCACTCCTTGAATATCCTGCAATGTAACAAGCGGATACTCCTGAGCAATAATGTTCATAGAAAAAACGAACATTAATGCAAACAGTATGAAATATTTGTTTCTCATTTAATTCTCCTAATTATTTAACAACTAAAAATTTTCCAGTTTTAATATCACCGGTTTTATTATTCTTTACAGTAAATAAATATAGCCCTGTAGCAATCGCCTGATCATTATCTGTAACAAGGTCCCAGGCGTGTTCACCGCCTGCAAATTTTTGTTTATCATCACTTGCATAATTTTCGAACCATCTTGTATCAGCACCATTGCTCGAACCATCGTGAGTCATCTTTTTTACAATATCACCAGCGAGTGTATAGATTGTAATTTCACATTCAATCGGCAGGTTATAAAAATAAATTTTACGCAATCTTTCAGAACTTCCATCCCAAACAGCACTTCCATAATATGGATTTGGATAAACACCAACTTCAACATTTGCATCTTCAACTGAGGGAGTTCCTGGTACTATTCTTTCATAGTTTGAAATTGAACTAGATTCCAAAATATCAAGTTCATTTTCGGGATCACCTTCATCAAAAGCAGTTACAGAAAAAACATATTGCCAGCCATTTAAAAGATTAGGCAATTCAAATTTATAATAATACTCTGTTGGATCATTAGGGAAGGTAATTGGTTCATCTAATCTAACTTCAGAAAATCCTGTATTGTATCCAATCGCATTTGTTGCGCTATCAAACTCAGCAAGAACCACTAATGAGTTCTGTAAGTTTTGTGTTTGCGATAAATCAAATCCGGCTTGTGTTCTATAAAGTTTATAACCTTCAAAATCTTTTTTACCTGAAATTGGATCAATCGAATTCTCTGCTCTGTTATCCCAATAAATTGTTGCTTTCTGATTATCCGGAACTACTTTTACTTTTGGTGAAGTTGGTGGAGTTGGAAGAATGTATCTTGTAATTTTACCATCTCCATCTAAATCTTCGTTAGCATCTAAGACACCATTACGATTTCTATCTTCACCAAAATATGCTCGTAAAGCCCAATCAGCATTTATGTATAGATTTGTTTTTTGTTCTTCCGTATCCAATGCAGCAAGTTCATCACCATATTTTTTTGCACACACAATTGCAAATACAACATTTATTGAGTCTCCAGGTGCGATTGATGAAAATGGACCACTACTAACTAGCATTGATCGGTTTGAAGGTGTTTTAAATGTAACTGGATTTATTGGATCCTTCCATCTTTGAGAATTACCTAAATCAAAATAGCCACGCATTTTATTAAATCTTTGTATATCATCTAACGGAGTAAAATATGAAGGATCAGAACCGTTGTGAGTCCAGCTAACAAAACTGACAGAAGAAACTGAATCGCCATCCATCAAAATTTTATCAGATAATTTAGGTTCTGCACCAAGATATTGAATACCAACATAGCTATCTGTATAGCCTGGGTCACCGTTTGAATCAAACTCGTAAGCAATTTTAATTGAATCATTATACCCGTTTCCGCCTTTAGAATAAAATGCAGACCCGCTTGGTCTTCCAGTAATTTTGGTATTTCTAACAACTGTATCCGTCCAAAGTCCGACAAAAACACTATCAATATATTTGTCTGAAGTATTTTTGATTGTGTAATTCATTATCACAAAGAAATTAGCAAATGAAAAATTCCAGGCGTATGATTCCTGATGAACAACAATACCGAGAGGATGATGATCAGTAATCGGTTCGCCATTTAAATACACTAAATTAGAATCAGTATAATCCATAATAAAATCTTGATGAGAAATCGCGGATGGCTGATAAAAAGGAGAATCAAATAATGAAGATCTTTCAATTACTTTTTCACCAATGCCATTTGTATATTCAAAACCGCCGCCTCTTGTAGCAGAAATTGATGAAGCATCAATTGATGCAGTAGTTACAAGAGCTTCATTAGTTCCTCTAACTATTCCGCCAAACCATAGTCCGCCAGCAAACAAATGCTCTATTCCTGAGCCAATCGGATATTCACAACTTGGTTGATTTGGCCAAAGTGAAAAGCCATTACCGTACATTCCAAAGTTAGTAACTGATAATCCAATGTTACCAACATTTGTAAATTTAGAATTGTCATCATCCAGGGTTTTAGGAAGAATGTATTGATTTTCTTGCGCAATTACACTTATTGAAAAAGATACTTGCAAAAGCAGGATTAAGAATGCGGTTTTAATATTCATTAAGTAAAAATATTCGATAGTCTATGTTAAAAATTTGCGGAGTAAAAATACGTTTATTATCGATAATTATAAACACATTAAGAGATAAATAAATTGTTATTAATCCTCTTTAAATATTGCCCTTGCATGTTCATCGGCATGATATGAACTTCTAACTAGTGGTGAAGATTCTACAATTTTGAAGCCTATTTTTAAGCCTTCTTCCTTGTACATTTTAAATTCTTCAGGAGTTACAAATCTATCGACAGGTAAATGCAATTTAGTTGGCTGCAAATATTGTCCGATTGTTAAAATATCACATCCGTGATCAACTAAATCTTTCATTAGTTCTAAAACTTCCTCAGTTTTCTCACCGATCCCAACCATAATTCCACTTTTTGTTTTTAGACCTTTAGATTTGAACCATTTGATCAGTTCCAAACTTCTTTCATACTTTGCTTGTGGACGAACTGCGTGATAAAGTCTTGGAACAGTTTCCATATTATGATTTAAAATATCAGGAGGATTTTGCATTATTATATTAAATGCTTCTTCATCACCTTTAAAATCCGGAATTAGAATCTCAACAGTGCAATCCTGTTTTTGCTCACGAATCAATCTCACACATTCTCTAAATATTGTTGAACCACCATCATTAAGTTCATCTCTGTTAACAGAAGTAATCACAACGTGTCTTAAGTTTAATTCAACTACGGATTGAACAACTCGTTTTGGTTCTTCAATATCAAGTTCGTTTGGAATTCCAACTTTAATATTGCAAAAACCGCAGCTTCTTGTACATGTATCGCCAAGAATCATAAAAGTTGCTGTGCGATGATTCCAGCATTCAGAAATGTTTGGACATTTAGCTTCTTCGCAAACCGTATTAAGTTTTTGTCTTCGCATAAGATTTTTAACATCAGAATAATTTTCTCCAATTGGTAATCTTACTTTAAGCCAATCAGGTCTTTTACCTAAATCTGTATTTGCTTTTTCTGCTTCTTCTTTAAATGCGCGTTGATGTTGGTTTATCATAATTCTTTCTAAGCTTAATCAATTATTCTCATTGCTCAGAATTCATTCTGAGCCATTAACAGACTAAAGTCTGTTCTACAATTTTTATTTTAAAATACTATCTAAATAATACCTTCAAAATTTTCTAAGGTATCTTTAATACTCTTCAAAAACAATCCGCCTAACATTCCATCAACCAAACGGTGATCGTGTGAAAGTGTTAAAGCCATTATATGTCTTACTGCAAAAGTATCAGAACCATCTACCTCAATTACAACAGGTTTTTTCTGAACAGCTCCAACTCCAAGTATCGCAACTTCAGGTTGATTTATTATTGGCGTTCCAAATATAGTTCCGAATACACCGTAATTTGTAATTGTAAAAGTTCCATTACTTATATCATCTGGAGTAAGTTTTTTGGTCCTTGCACGATTTGCTAAATCTGCTATCGCTTTTGCTAAACCAATTACATTTCTATCTCCTGCGCCTTTAATGTTTGGAACAATTAATCCAGTTGGTTCTATCGCAACAGCTATACCAAGATTTATAAATCTCTTTTGCAGAATCGAATTTCCATCTATACTCGAATTTACTAGCGGGTATTTCTTTAACGATTTTACAACTGCATCAGCAATGAATGCCATATAAGTAATCTTAGCATTTTCATTTTTCATAATCTCATCTTTTTTTGCACTGATGTAATTATGAATTCTGGTCATATCAACTTCAATCAAACCTGTAACATGAACCGATGTATCGCGGCTATGAACCATATGATCCATTATTCTTTGTCTGATATTATCCATTGGAATTCTTTCAACATCTGCTGCATTATAAACTTGCTGAGTAATTGCAGAAGATACACTTTTTCTTTCATCTGATTTTTCTTGTCCACCTGCGGCGAATTGAACCTGAACTTGTTCTCTAGAAATTTTTCTTTTCTCAATGTATGCAAGCACATCTTTCTTAGTAACTCTTCCCTCTTGCCCGGTTCCTTGTAATGATTTTAACTCATTAAAAGTAATATTTTCTTTTTGTGCTATGCTTAATACAAGAGGCGAATAAAATCCACTTCCTTTTTCTACAGAATGAAAATCAACAGGTCTAGAAAAATTATCGTGCATTGAAACTGGTTCATTTTCTTGTACTTGAGGTTGAACTTTAATCTGACTATCTGTGTGTAAAAACTTTATATCGGATCCAACTGATAATTTTGCAACAATAGTCCCAACCTCAACTGTCTCCTGCTCACCAACAAGAATTTCAACTAAAGTTCCTGCTTCCGGAGAAGGAATTTCTGTATCAACTTTATCTGTGCTTATTTCAAAAATCATTTCATCTTTTTTAATAACATCGCCAACTTTTTTATTCCATTTGATAATAGTTCCTTCCATAACTGATTCACCCATTTTAGGCATCGCAATTTCAATTAGGTTTCCATTTGAAGATTTACTTTGAACCGGTTTCGAAATTTTTGGTGATTCGACTTTGGGAATAACTTTTTCCTCAAATACTTGTTTGTCTTCAGCTTTTGCCGGTACAACTTCAACATTAGATTCACTAGCAGATTGAATTCTCGCAACCACAGTTCCAACTTCAACCGTATCACCTGCTTTAACTAATATTTCAGAAAGCACTCCTGCTGATGCTGCCGGAATTTCTGTATCAACTTTATCAGTACTGATTTCAAAAATTATTTCGTCAAGTTTTACAACATCGCCGACTTTTTTATGCCATTTTATTATTGTGCCTTCATTAACGCTCTCACCCATTTTCGGCATTATGATATCCATATAAACTCCTAACTTCAAATGTTAAATTCTAAATGTTCAATTATCAATTTTAGTAACCGAGTCATATCGAGCAAATTGAGATATCTGAACCTTAATACATATTAAGATTTGTCTAAGCTTTCGATTGAACGATTTTTTAATACTTAAGTAAATCTCTTATCCCATTATAAATTTCATCACGACTTGGTAGTACTTCGTTTTCTAAAATTGGAGCATAAGGAATGTGTGAATCCTTTGCTGCAATTCTTTTAACAGGTGCATCAAGATGTTGAAAACAATTCTCAGCAATTCGTGCGGCTATTTCAGCTCCAAATCCACCAAATAAAGTATCCTCGTGTATAATGATAACTTTATTTGTTTTCTTAACAGAAGTATAAATTGTCTCTTCATCCAATGGAACAATTGTTCTCAAATCAATTATTTCAACAGAATAATTTTCATCTTCTAATTTTTTTGCTGCAAGCATAGAATCCCACATAGAAACTCCCCACGAAACAACAGTAATATCTGTTCCTTCTTTTACTACTTTAGCTTTTCCAAAAGGAAGTAAATAATTATCATCCGGTTCAGGTGCTATTGCATAACTTTGTCTATACAATCCTTTATGCTCTAAAAACAAAACAGGATCTTTAATTCTACACGCAGTTTTTAATAATCCTTTTGCATCAGCAGCATTGCTTGGATATGCAATAAAAATTCCTGGAATGTGTGAAAAGAACGCTTCAATATTCTGGCTATGGCAAAGTCCACCATGAATATATCCACCAACTGCAACGCGAGTAACAACCGGGGAAGCCCAAGAATTATTGGAACGATAACGCATTGGTGCCATTTCATTTTTCATCTGCTGAAATGCGGGCCAGATGTAATCACCAAATTGAATTTCTACAACGGGTTTCATTCCAGTAAGTGACATTCCAACCGCAACACCCATAATACTTGCTTCCGCAAGTGGTGAATTGAAAACCCTTTTCTTTGTAAATCTTGTTGATAATCCCTTTGTTGCTGTGAACACTCCACCTTTGCCATCTTCAATATCCTCGCCAAAGATGAACATTTCAGGATTCTTTTCCATTTCTTCGTGTAACGCATGGTTAATTGCATCAACCATTACAATTTTATCACCACTCGGTTTTGATGATTCATAATTAAGTGTTTCTTTAAATCCGCTTTCATCAAAAATATATTTTGTTGCTTCTTCAGGCTTTGGATCAGAAGAATGCAATGCTTTATCTGCTGCTTCACTTATTTCATCGTTAACATTCTTTTTAATTTCATCATATTGTGTTTGATCTAAAAATCCTTTTGCCATAAGGATCTGAGCAAATTTTTCAATCGGACATTTCTTTAAATCTTCTTCAAGTTCTTTCTTATCACGATATTTTTTTTGATCATCTGAAGATGAATGCGATTCTAATCTCACAACATCGGCTTCAATCAGAGCTGGACCTTTACCAGATTTTATGTATTCAATAGCTTCTTGAATTTTTTCATACGATTGAAAAAAATCAGTACCATCAATTCTTGCACGATATAGATTGTGAAAACCTTCCATCATTTCAGCAATTGAGCTATCCTTACCTCCGGTTTGATTAGATACGTGAACAGAAATTGCATATTTATTATTTTGGATAACAAATAGTACAGGAAGTTTTTCTCGGCTTGCCCAATTAACAGCTTCATGAAACTCACCCTGGGATGTTGTTCCTTCGCCGCTACTCACATAAGAAATATTTCGCTCGCCTCGTTTTACAGAAGCCATTGCTGTTCCCACGGCTTGCAAAAACTGGGTGCCGGTTGGTGAAGATTGTGAAGGCATATTAAAATGTGTTGCGCCCCAATGCACCGGTAATTGTCTTCCGCCGCTTGCTGGATCATTAGCTTTACCAAATGTTCCAAGAAATACTTCCTCAGCAGTTAATCCTGCCGATAGTACTGTTGCCATATCTCGATAATATGGGAACAACCAATCTTTTTTTGGATCAAGTGAAAGTCCAATTGCTAGTTGTACAGCTTCATGTCCAGCACCAGCAATATGAAAAAATGTCTTCCCCTGTCTTAATAAATTCATCGCTTTATTATCAACATTACGAGCACTTAGCATCATTTTCAAAATATACAATAATTTTTCTTTGGTAAATTCATGTTTACCAATTGTAATAGAATTGTTTTTTCCGTTTGTTGGTTTCACCGAAGTTTTCTCCTTCGATTTAGTTTGTGTTGCTATTTTTTTTGACATAAAAACCTTTTGGGTTTAAGGAATTAAACTCAATAATTCTTCTTTAGTTATAAATTCAATTTGAGCATAATTAAAAATTACATCAAAATGATGAATGATTTTTTCTTTTACTTCGTTTAAAGAGATTTCTTTTTTTAATTCACGATTTAATGATGTAACATCTTTATCAGTAATTCCACAAGGAATAATTCCACTAAACAGTTTAAGATCTGTATTAACGTTAAATGCAAAGCCGTGCATTGTTATCCAGCGGCTGACTTTGATTCCGATTGCACAAATTTTTCTATCATCGAGCCAAACGCCGGTATATTTATCAACTCTGCTTCCTTGCAAATCGAATTCAGAACAAACTTTAATTATCACTTCTTCAATTGCTCTTAAATACTTATGAGTATCTTGCTTCCAATTTGTAAGACTTATAATTGGATATCCAACAATTTGCCCGGGACCGTGGTAAGTTATATCTCCACCACGATCAATATCATAAACTGAAATTTTATTTTCATCCAGATATTTTTTATCACCAACAAGATTTTCTTTATCAGCAGTTTTTCCAAGAGTATAAGTATGTGTATGCTCTAGCAAAAATAGAACATCATCAATTTTATTCTCAACTCTTAGTTGATGAACAGATTTCTGCAAATCCCACGCATCTTTATAGTCAATCATTCCTAAATCACAATAAACTAATTTTCTTTTTTCTTTATTCACTTCTTCCGATTTTCAATTAAACTACTAATAGATTCCTCACCTTAATCGGGATTCGGAATGACAATCAATTCTTGAACTTCAACTCAAATGTGTACCGCTTCACCATATGCATTGGCAGCGGCTTCCATAATTGATTCTGATAATGTAGGATGAGCGTGAACAGTTTTAATAATTGAATGTCCAGTTGCTTCCATAGCACGCGCTAGAGCAACCTCGGCTATAAGTTCAGTTGCTTCACTTCCAATAATATGACCGCCTAAAAACTCTCCATATTTTGCATCAAAAATCAATTTAACAAAACCTTCTCGTTCACCAACAGCAAAAGCTTTTCCACTTGCCATAAAAGGGAACTTACCAATCTTTAACTCGTAACCACGTTCTCTGGCTTTTGCTTCTGTCAATCCAACACTTGCAACTTGAGGCTGACAGTAAGTACAACCTGGAATATTTTCATAATCCACATCCGGATTTTTAATTCCTTTAATACCTTCAACACAATGTATTCCTTCAGCAGATGCAACGTGAGCTAGCCACGGTGGACCAATGACATCACCAATTGCATAAATGTTTGGAGTGTTTGTCTGATAAGTTTTCTTATCAACTTTTATATGATTTTTGAAAAGCTCAATTCCAAGTTTTTCAAGACCAAATCCTTCAACATTCCCTGTAACACCAATTGCACTTAAAACTTTATCTGCACTTAATACTTTCTTCTCACCATTCTGATTTATCGTAACGGAAACTTTATTTCCTTTTACTTCAGCTTTTTCAACCAAAGTTTTAGTTAAGATTTCTATTCCACGTTTCTTAAAATTCTTCTCTAGTGTGATGGATACTTCAGCATCTTCAACTGGAAGAATATGATCAAGCATTTCAATAACAGTTACTTTAGTGCCAAGCACTGAATAGAAATAAGCAAACTCAATTCCTATTGCGCCGCCACCAATTACAATTAATTCTTTTGGCTGCTCAGATAAATTCATAGCTTCAGTACTTGTAATGATGTTTTTTCTATCTACTGGAATATTTGGGAAAGTTTTTGGACGTGCACCTGTTGCGATTATGATATTATCAGCACTTATAGTTTCAGTTTTTTTGCCATCTTTATCTAATATCTCAATTTCATTCTGACTTATTAGTTTCCCAAATCCTCTCATTCGATCAATCTTATTCTTTTTAATCAGCATCTCGACGTTTTTCGTAATCTTATCCGAAATGCCTCGGCTTCGTTGAATGATCTCTGTGAAGTTGAATGAAAGATCTTTTGTATAGATTCCAAATTCCTTACCATGATTCTTTAAATTATCATAAATTTCAGCGTTCTTTAGAAGTGATTTTGTTGGAATACAGCCCCAATTCAAACAAATTCCGCCCAAATTATCTTTATCAATCACAACTGTTTTAAAACCCAATTGCGCTGCTCTGATCGCTGCAACATAGCCACCTGGACCTCCACCTAGAATAGCAATTTGATATTTGTTTGGCATTCGATTTTTCCTGATTAGTTATTTTTAGTAGTGAAATATAGGAAGCGACTTAAGAAAATAAAATGTGACCCATCATTTTTATGACTATTCAGTCATATTTTTATTTGAAAATTAAAATGTGACAAAAACTTACAGAATTGATAAAATATTCTATATTTGCATACAAATTTTAACTCTTAAGGAACCATGGAAAATTCGATAAATTTAAGCGCTTCAGATTTTTATCATAAAATTTCATCTGATGAAAATGCTGTTATTGTTGACGTAAGAACACCACAAGAATTTAATGATGGACATATACAAAACTCGCTTTTAATTGATATTTATAATCCAACCTTTCAAAGTAAGATCTTGAAATTAGATAAAACAAAGAATTATTATATTTATTGTAGAAGCGGTAACAGAAGTTATCATGCGGTTGTCTTTATGTTATCTGAAGGATTTGGGTCAGTTAAACACCTTGAAGAAGGAATAATTTCCTGGACTGAAAAACTTGAAAGATAATTTTGGATTCTAAAACAGAAATAAACCAAGACACTCAAGAGATAAATGACCAAATTTCTGTTGTTAAAATAACTGCTTTATGGGCATTTAGTGAATCGGCTTTTGGTGGGATTCTTCACGCTCTTACTATTCCCTTCAGAGGAATATTTATCAACAGTGCCGCTGTTTTATTCATTACCTTGATAGCGTTATTTTCCAAAAACAAAAAAGAAATTCTCAAATCCACATTAATTGTTTTGTTAATTAAGGCACTTGTAAGTCCTTATACACCATTAACAGCTTACTTTGCAGTTACCATTCAAGGTTTGAGTGGATATTTATTATTTCTACCAAAAAATATTTTTAAGATTTCTACAATTTTATTAGGGATTTTAACACTGTTGTTTTCCGGCTTACAAAAAATTATTGTACTTACACTTGTATTTGGCAACACACTTTGGAAATCTGTAAATATTTTTATTAAACAAATTTCAAAAGAGTTTTTTTCAATCAATATTAATTCTGAAATCCATTTTGGATATTTTTTAATCTTTGTTTATTTATCAATTCACGTTATTGCTGGAGTCTATATAGGCATTTACGCCGGATTATTGCCGGTTAAAATAAATCGATACAAAAATGAAATTCCTGATGAATTATTTTTACAAAATGATTCAAATCTACCGCCAAAACGAAAAAAGAAAAAAAAGAATTGGTTTATTCGTCCCACCGGAATCATGATTGCTGTTATTTCATTAACACTTTTATTTTATTCATACATTTCACCATCCAGTTTAGAAATAGGATCTAACGAAATTTTTGTGATGTTAATTCGTTCGATAATCATAACAATCATTTGGCTTACTTTAGTTGGACCGATAGTTAAAAAATTATTTCAAAAATATATGGCTGGAAAAAAATCTTTTTATACTGATGAGATAAACGAGATTATGGATTTGTTTCCCCAATTTAATAGAGTTGTTTCTTACTGCTGGAAAAATTCATCTGACAAAATCGGAATTAAGAGAATTCATAAATTTCTTTCAACGTCATTTTATTATTTATTATTAAGTTAAAGGCAACGCAATGGCACAATTACCAAAACGGTTTGAAAAACTTCATCAGGAATATCCAGAAGTTGCAAATGCTTATGAGCTGCTAGGAAAAGCTGTTCATTCTTCTGGTCCACTTGATGATAAAACAAGAGCATTAATTAAACTTGCAATATCAGCTGGTGCGGGATTGGAAGGTGCAGTTCACTCACATACTAGAAAAGCGTTTGATCTTGGTATTTCTAAGGAAGAAATTAGACAGACAATTTTACTGGCTTTACCAACTCTAGGTTTACCATCTACAATGGCAGCTATGAGTTGGGTTGATGATATTTTAGATAAGAAATAATAAAAAAGGGCATCTCATAATGATGCCCTTACACACTCTGAAGAAATTAATTAAAAACTGCTGAAAGCATATCCGACTTCAACTTGCCAT
>CALLZX010000095.1 GCA_937858935.1 uncultured Ignavibacteriales bacterium
AAGAGAGTGGATTTTCTTTCCAATAATTTGCCTCATATTTCCACGCACTATCTGAACCGGACTTAATATTATTGTCCTTTAAATATTTTTTAATATATTCTTCACCATTTGTGTATTGTTGATAAATATCATTCCTTAGAAAAAAACTTGCAAATGCTATCTGGATTACTCCGCCTTTTTTTGCCAAAACTTTTATCATTTCATCACTCATATTGCGTTCATAACCCGGGGTAAAAAATCTACAGCAGGAATGAGAAGCAATTACGGGTGCTTTGCTTAATTTTATCACATCATAAAAAGTGCTGTCACTAACGTGAGAAATATCAACCATAATTCCCAAACGATTCATTTCTTTTACAACATCTTCACCAAATGGACTTAAGCCATTCCATTTTCTTATTGTATCGTTTGCGGAATCACAAATATGATTCCATTTATAATGTGCGAGTGTAATGTATCTAACTCCTTTATCATAAAACTCCTTTAAGTTCTCTAAATTATTTTCAATAGGTGATCCATTTTCCAATCCCATTGTTAACAGAAGTTTATCTTCTTTAAGATTTTTTTCTATGTCTGATGTAGATCGAATAAAAACAAAATTATCTGGCCACGTTTTAACCATTTTATGTACAAGACTGATCATTGAATCTGCTTTAATTTTGGATTTGCCGGTTCCTTCCAAACTTGGTGATGTGTAAACAGACATAAATGCTACATCAAGTCCACCTTTAATTGCGCGCGGATAATCAATTTCACCTTTGCTAAGTTGTGTTACATCAAACCATTCATCATAAAGCCAATCGGGCAAATCGATGTGTGTATCAGCAACTATAAATTCCTTGCAAAGCAGCTCGGCTTTTTTCCAGATTGTGGAATCGATTTCTAGATTTTGAGTTTGTGGATTAGCAGATCCCATTAGGCAGATGAACACAGGCAGCAATAAAAGCTTCTTCATTTTTGTTCTTTAAGAATATTGATATAATTCACTTAGAAAATAGCTAATTTGAGCTATCTCTCAAATCAAAACCATGACAATTTTTTACAATTGTTTACCCCGTAGTGATAATGTTAACGATTTAATAATTTAGGTTAGAACTAAGAAAAATTAAGTAAAAGTATGAACCGATTAAATATCTTTATAATAGTGCTATTGTTTTTATTAACTCACTTTTTTGTTGGATGCGTTGAGTATCATAATCAGCCGCCGCAGAGCAGTAAAAAAGAAAAGTTAGTGCTTGATTTATCAGGCAGATGGAAATTTAGTCTTGGTGATGATATGAACTGGAAAGAAGAAAAATTCAACGATAATAATTGGGAAAAAGTAAACGTTCCTTCATCCTGGGAGAATCAGGGATTTCATGGTTATGATGGATATGCGTGGTACAGAACTTCATTTACTTTAAATTCGGATACAAAAGGCAAAGATATTTATTTAGTGCTTGGATATGTTGATGATGTTGATCAAACATTTATTAATGGCAAACTTATTGGAGTTTCGGGCGGATTTCCTTCTAACTATCGTACAGCTTACAATGCATTTAGACAATATTTTATACCGCAGGAATATTTAAACACGAATGGGGAAAATATTATTGCCGTAAGAATTTATGATGACGAACTAGATGGCGGCATAATGAGTGGTAAAATTGGATTGTACACTTATGAAGGCGGACATGAACCTGATGTAAACTTAAGTGGAATCTGGGATTTTAAAACAGGAGATGACTCGCTTTTTCTAAAAAAAGAAACAACTGATTCCAACACCGATAAACTTATGGTTCCTGCTCATTGGGATGTTCAAGGTTATCAGGATTATGATGGATTCGGGTGGTACAAAAAATCTTTTTATCTACCAAAAGATTTTTCTAATGAAAGCATGATTTTACTTTTAGGTAAGATAGATGATATTGATCAGACGTATGTTAATGGAATTCTTGTTGGTTCAACAGGTAAATGGAATTTTTCAGGCATACCAACTGACTTTGACAGTAACGAAGAGTATCGAATAAGCAGAGTTTATTCTGTTCCAAGAAAATTATTGAAGTATGGTGAAACAAATACAATTGTTGTTCGAGTTTATGATGGATTTAAAAATGGTGGGATTTATGACGGGCCAATTGGATTGATCACTCAAGAAAACTACAAAAAACACTTTGGTAAGAACAATTAATTGGATTCTGATTTAATAGTTTTGTTTGCGTTGTGAATTAAAAATAAATAGGTAGTTATCATTATAAAACTTCCAAAAAGAACATCGGAAGTAAAATGCGCGCCAATAATAACTCTGCTCGAACATACTGCTAAAGCCCAGCTAATAATTATTCCTTTTACAATTAGTCTCTTATAAAAAGATTTTTCCGCAATAAAAACAAACAAGACCATCATCATAAAACCCATTGCAGCATGACCGGAAGGGAAAGATTGATTACCTGTAATTCCCTGCGGTAAATACCAGGGAGTAAAATCAGAATAATAGTCTGATAAATCTCTAAAACGAATTCTTCCCCAAAATATTTTAACAAGTGACACAAAAAGAATGTTTCCATAAAAAAACATTTTAAAAGAAATCCTTGAAAACAAAATTGACTTCTTCGAAAATTTATATCTTTTACGGAATAACAATGAAATAAAAATGTTTGATACAATAGTAGAAAGAAAAAAATAACTTCTGTTTTCGTTAAAGGAAGTTGTATTGTTTGAAAGTGCTAAGGATAGAAGCCAAAAGATATAAAGAGTTATTAACGAACCTGTAGTTAACAGAAATCCATTAAATAAAATAGTCTTTATGTTTGATGAGGCTTTTATCGTTACAATGTAGATATGAATTCCGATCAATACCACCAGCAGTCCAGGAATTTCTCCATACTTTTCCAAAAAAATTGCCCAAGTGGCGTTTGGATTATAAAGATTAATGGAAATCCATAGATCACTTGATTCTAAAAGAAAAGCAGCAATAACCCAAATGATTATTAAATAATATGCTGTTGCTTTGTTTGATATCTTCTTCAAAAAAATCTTGTAAAGTTTATAATAATTTAATGAATGAGCTGCAAAACAGCTAATCAAAATTATTTCATAAATGATTATGTGATTATATTTATTATAGATAAATATTTTAATACGAAAGGATAAAAAATGTCATTTAAATATTCAGTTGGTGATAATTCAAAGTTAATTGATGAAGCAATAAAAAAACTTATTGATGAAAATGTGATCGAAAGAATCTGGAAAAAAGATTATACAGTTTGGAGTAATGATCCAACTGAAATATCAAACAGACTTGGCTGGCTTGATAGTGTTGATGTAACAGGTAAATCCGTAAAAGAAATAAATGAGTTTGTTGATGAAGTTAGATCAACAGGATTTACACACGCTTTGCTAATGGGAATGGGCGGATCATCTTTAGCACCCGAAGTTTTTAGATTAACATTCGGAGTTAAAGAAGGATATTTAGATTTAGCCGTTTTGGATTCAACTCACCCGGAAGTTGTAATGGATTATGCGAAGAAATTTAATCCAGCAACAACACTTTATATTGTTTCTACAAAATCCGGCGGAACAGTTGAGACATTTTCATTTATGAAATTCTTCTATAATTATGTCTTACACATTCTTGGCAAGGAAGAAGCAGGAAAACATTTTGTAGCCATTACTGATCCGGGAAGCGGGTTGCAAAAAGTGGCCGAGGAATTAAAGTTTAGAAAGATATTTCTTAATGATCCCAACATTGGTGGAAGATTTTCTGCTTTATCATTATTTGGAATTGTTCCTGCAGCATTAGTTGGAGTTGATATCGAGAAGTTTTTATCGCTTGCGAAAGTGGAAACACTAAATTGTAAAAAGTCTGGCAATGATATTACTGCAAATATTGCAGCAGTTATTGGAGTAATAATTGGTGCTTTGGGTAAAAAGGGATTTGATAAACTTACTTATATCATTTCTCCGGAATTTAAATTTATCGGCGCATGGATTGAACAGTTAATTGCAGAAAGTACAGGTAAAATCGGAAAGGGAATTCTTCCTGTTGATTTGGAATCGATTGAAGCTCCAGAAATCTATTCAAGTGATCGTTTATTTGTTTACCTCAAACTTAAAGATGATACAAGGTACGATGAAAAAGTTAATCAATTAAAATCTAAAAACTTTCCATTCCTTGAACTTGAACTTGAACATAAACTTGAACTCGGAAAGCAATTCTTTTTGTGGGAATTTGCAACTGCTGTTACTGGCTGGGTAATGCAAATTCAACCTTATGATCAGCCAAATGTTGAGCAAGCTAAAATTGTTGCGAGACAAATGATGAACGCATATCAGGAGAAAGGTAAGCTGCCTGAGATAACACCCGTATTGGAAGAAAATGGAATTAAAGTATTTGGTGATGTAAAATCAAAATCAATTGATGAAATTTTAGAATCATTTTTGTCCGATTGTAAAAGTGGAAAAAATTATGTTTCAATTCAGGCATATCTTACTCCAAATATAGAGATTACAGAAGCTTTACAGAAACTTAGAACAACGATTCAAAAAAAATATAAAGTAGCAACAACGCTAGGCTTTGGTCCAAGATTCTTGCATTCAACTGGTCAGCTTCACAAAGGTGATGCTGGCAATGGATACTTTATTCAGTTTACATCAGGCATTGAAGAAGATTTACCAATTCCAGAAAATCCTGGTGAAGAAAGTACAGCTATCACTTTTGGAATTTTAATTAAAGCACAAGCTTTAGGTGATAGACAAGCATTAATTGATAATAAAAGAAAAGTTATTACGATTGATTTGGGGAGTAATGTTATTGATTCGCTGAGACAATTATAAATTAAATAATACTATAAAATATGCTGTGATTTGAAATCTTCTTATCACAGCTTTTTTATTTCTTCCTATTATAAAATCCTAAAATAGTTCCTAATGCAAGCGACCATAAAGCGGCTAAACCAATCTGAAATTCTTTTGGAAGAATAAAAGTTATTGTGTGTGCTGGAATCCAAAACCATAACAATGAATAAAAACCTTTATCAATATTTTTCCAGTTGTTTTGCTTTGCTATAAGATTATCAAGAACTCTGTGCATTATTACTAGAAATGGTCCGAACTGTAAATTCATTGATGTTGAAATTGCGAATGATTTCCCAAGTCCACTAAGATTTGGTAAATAATTGTGTGCAATTAAACTTTCTATAAATCCATTAAATCCAATAAAAGCGTATTTTATAAAAATAGCCAGCAAAGCCCATTCAATCATTTTTAATAAGATTGTCTTAACATCATAAGGATTAAAAATCCTTTTCTTTATAATCCAATGAGAAACAATATCGCCGAGTGTTCCTAACAGTGCAAATTGAATCATTGC
>CALLZX010000096.1 GCA_937858935.1 uncultured Ignavibacteriales bacterium
AAATTCTTCCGGCATTTTTATTTGTAAATGATAAAGTACTAAAAGTAAAAGAAGCTGTTAATTATTACTTAACTGTTTTTCCCGATTCAAAGATTATGATGGAGTGGCCATATGATAAATCTGCAGGCTTACCGGATGGAACTTTGCTTTTTGCTCAGTTCAAATTAGCTGATCATCTCTTTAATGCAATGAGCGGAACAGGTGAACATAAATTTGATTTTAACGAAGCGTTTTCTTTTGTGGTTAATTGTAAAGATCAAAATGAGGTTGATTATTACTGGAATAAACTCACATCAGACGGCGGAATGGAAAGCCAGTGCGGATGGCTTAAAGATAAATATGGAGTAAGCTGGCAAATTGTTCCGACAAGATTGATTGAATTGCTTGGTGATAATGATACTGTAAAATCACAGAAAGTAATGATGGCAATGCTGCAGATGAAGAAAATAATTATTGAAGATCTTGAAAATGCATACAAAAATTAATAAGGAGAAAATTTATGTCAACAATAAAACTACATCGTGTTTTTAAAGCATCACCGGAAAAAATATACAGAGCTTTTATGGATGCTGATGCACAAGCTAAATGGCTGCCGCCTCATGGATTTACCTGCAAAGTACATCATATGGATTCTAAAGTTGGAGGAACATATAAAATGTCATTCACAAATTTTACAACAGGTAAAAGCCATTCGTTCGGCGGTAAATATCTTGAACTAAAACCAAATGAATTTATTAGATATTCAGACCAATTTGATGATCCGAATTTGCCGGGTGAAATGATTACAACTGTAACTATCAAACAAGTTTCCTGCGGATCAGAGGTAACATTTGTTCAGGAAAATGTGCCGGAAGTTATTCCACCTGAGATGTGTTATCTTGGCTGGCAAGATTCACTTGATCAACTAGCTGATCTTGTTAACCCCGATATCCCTGATTGATTTGAAAATGTTTTTAATGCAAAGAACTGTTTGATAATTAGTTTTAACTAAATTTTTTTCGAAAGGTAATAAATGCAAAAATTACGTGTTGAAAGTTTTGCTGTATCAGTGGATGGATTTGGTGCGGGACCAAATCAAAGCCTGGAAAATCCTTTGGGAGTTGGAGGCAGTAATCTTCATCAATGGTTTTTTCCCACAAAAACTTTTCAACAAAATGTGCTGGGAAATAATACCGGTACTACAGGAGTTGATAATGAAATTGCCGAAAATGGTTTTAAAAATATTGGTGCCTGGATTTTAGGACGCAATATGTTCAGTCCATATCGCGGTGCACACAATGCAGATTGGAAAGGATGGTGGGGTGATAATCCACCGTATCATGTTCCAACCTTCATCTTAACTAATCATAAACGCGAACCAATTGAAATGGAAGGCGGTACAACTTTTCACTTTGTTACTGGTGGAATTAATGAAGCTCTCGAAAAAGCTTTTGATTCTGCAAATGGCAAAGATGTAAGACTTGGCGGAGGTGTTAATACAATTCGCCAATATCTTAAAGCACAATTAATAGATGAATTACATTTGGTTGTTTCCCCTGTGATTTTAGGAAGTGGTGAAAATCTTTTTACTAACCTGGATCTAACCTCTCTTGGATATAACTGTGTTAAAAATATTTCAAGCGAAAAGGCAATGCATCTGGTTATAAAAAAATCTATTAACGCCCGATAAACCTCTTAACCCGTTGTAAGGCATAAAAGTAAATCATATTATTTATTAAAGAAAGGAATTGAAAATGGATAAACTGGAATTCTCAATTGTCATCAACGCAACTATTGAAAAGGTTTGGAACACTATGCTCGATGATAAAACTTATAGAATCTGGACAGAAGAATTTTCTCCGGGCTCGCATTATATTGGTAACTGGGATAAGGGAAGTAAAATACTTTTTCTTGGTCCCTCTAACGATGGTAAGCTTGCTGGAATGGTGAGCAGAATTAAAGAAAACAAACTTCACAAATATATTTCAATAGAACATCTTGGTGAAGTATATGATGGTGTTGAAGATACAACAAGCGAGCGTGTTAAAGTTTGGGCCGGTGCTTTAGAAAATTATACCTTTATTGATAAGAATGGTAAAACAGAACTTATTGTTGATATGAATATCAATGAAGAGTTTAAAGAAATGTTTGAAGGTATGTGGCCAAAGGCTCTGCAAAAACTAAAAGAACTTTGTGAAAATTAATTTTTTGAAATGATACAGATTTGCTGAACTCAAATCAATTTTACTAATGAAAGCTAAATGTTGAGAAAAATAATATTTGCGATTAATACTACAATAAACGGAAGCGTTGATCATACAGTGGGAATAGCTGATGATGAACTGCACAACTTCTACACGGATTTGTTAAACAGTGTTGATGTAGTATTAATGGGAAGAAAAACATACCAATTAATGGAAAGTTTCTGGCCTGTTGCGCATAAAGATCCCGGAAGTACACAAAGCATCCTGCGTTTCGCTGATAAATATAATTCCATTAAGAAAATAGTTTTTTCAGAGACTCTTTCAGAAGTTAAGTGGCAGAATTCGCAATTAGCAGACCGAAATCTTCAAGAAATCATTTCAAAATTAAAAAATCAGGATGGTAAAAATATTTCAGCCGGGAGTTTAAGTATTGCGCTGCAATTATTAAAACTTAATTTAATTGATGAATTCTGGTTTGCAATTCATCCTGTGGTCGTACAAAAAGGTCCGCCTTTATTTGAAGGAATTGAT
>CALLZX010000097.1 GCA_937858935.1 uncultured Ignavibacteriales bacterium
AGGAACATCTTCTTTATTGCCTTCGTTTAAATCTCTATATTCACCAGTTGCAACATCCAGTAAAAATAAGTGGCTGCGTTTAAGTCCGCGCCAATCATTCCAATGACGATACATTAATTCTGTGAAAATCTGTGCTTTAACTTTACTTTCTTCAAGCTTTTTATCTTTTTGTTCATTGCAATCCTGAGTTGTGCATTCCGGATAAACAGCAGATGTGAACAATATTTTTTTTCCATCTTTAGACCATTCAAAATCCGAAGCTCCGGTGTAAATGTTTGTTAATTGTTTTTCATTCGATCCATCAAGATTGCATTGCCAGATTTGGCTGCCTCGAGTAAATGCAATTGATTTTCCATCGGGAGAAAATTTTGGTTCGCTTTCATTCTTTTCTGAATTTTTTAATGCCCTTAAATTTTTCCCATCAACATCAATTAAATAAATATCCGTGTTGCCTTTGTTAGCTTCAAAATTATAAGTTGTTAACGTGTATGCAATTGTTTTCCCATCTGGTGAAACGGAATAACTTCCAATACGTTTCATTGCCCAAAGATCATCAACAGTAATAGCTCTTTTTGTTTGCGGAAAAACCAGGGTTGTAATTATTAATGATAGCAGGAAATATTTATTTGTTCTTCTTAACATTTGTGCTCCGATGTGTTCTAATTGTTAAGCCAAAAATAAAGCAGTTGGCAGATAAAGACAAAGTAAAGATTGATGCCGTGTTATAAATTCAATCTTAAACTCATTATGAGTAACTTTGCTCACATTATTTTAGGATACGATGAAAGAAAGCCAAAACATATTTCTGCCCGGCGGATTCAAGCAATTCAGGATTCTCAAAACAAAATACGTTCTTAATGATAAAAAAGTCCTGATTATCGGTTCAGGAAGTGAAAAAATTGCTGAGAAAATGATTGAATCCGGTGCAAGTTCTGCCACTATGATTGTAAATGATTATGATTCTTTAATTAACGCACGCTTAAATCTTATCAAAGACAGTAAAGTTTTGGTTAAGATGATGGATTTTGATAACACAGATTTTGATGCTGAAGAATTTGATCTTGTTTATGCACAGGCCTCAATTTCTTTGCTGAACAGAAATAAAATCGTGAAAGAGATTAAACGAATTCTAAAACCCGAAGCAACTCTGTGTGTTGGAGAAATTACAGCACTAATTAGTGATTTTCCTCCATTTGTAAGAAATATTTTTGATACCTCAGATATTTTAGCTTTAGTAAGTGATGAATGCGGTGCTTATTACACAGAAAGAAATTTTTCCGTCTTGTACGAAGAAGATTTATCATCATCTTTACAAAGTTTTTATGAGCACACTGCTCAAGAGTTAGATGATAAAATTTATAAGCTTACGGATAAAGAGAAAAGTTATTACAAAAAATTATTAAGTAAGATTAGTCACGAATCCAATGCCTACTTAAAACTTGGTGCTGATAGATATATTGGATTTAAAATGCTGATTCTTAAAAAATTATAAAACTATTGTCATCCTGAGCGAAGACGAAGGATGGCTTTTAATTAATTACTTGTCACACTTCGACATCTCTCAGTGTGACATTCAAGTTGGAAATGATGAATATAAAAAAAGGCGACGTAGCAGAATTTCAAATAGAAAAGTATGCATTTGAAGGAAAAGGAATTGCAAAGGTTTCTAAGAATGAATTGCTTGGCTTAACTGAAGAAAACGGCAACGAAAAGAATTACGTTGTATTTGTTATTGGCTCTTATCCCGGCGACACAGTAAACGCTCGTTTACTAAAAATTAAAAATTCTTATGCCGAAGCTTTGGTTATGGATATACTTACTCCATCCAGCGAAAGAGTAAAAGCAAAGTGTAAATTCTTTGGAACCTGTGGCGGATGTAAGCAACAGGATCTGGATTATGATATTCAGGCAAAATACAAGCAGCAGCAAGTCGAAGAAATTTTTAACAAGCTTGGAGGATTTTCCGATTTTGAAATTCTGCCGATCATCCCTTCACAAAATGTTTTTCATTACAGAAACAAAATGGAGTTTTCTTTTAGTGAAAAAAGATGGCTGACTAAAGAAGAAATTTCTAAAGAAGGAATACTTGATAAGGATTTTTCACTTGGACTCCACATTCCCAAAATTTATGATAAAGTTCTTGATGTTGATGAATGTTTTCTGCAATCAGAAGTAAGCAACAAGATTTTAAACTTTACTCGTGATTTCTTTAAGAAGAGAGACACTTCAATCTATTCAACAAAAACTCACACCGGATATTTGCGTAATCTTGTAATCAAGCAAGCTTCTCTTACAAACGACTTAATGGTTAATCTTGTTACGTCTGAAGAGAAGGATGAATTGGTTAATGAGTATTGCGATGAGTTACTAAAAAAAATTCCACAAGTAACAACCGTAATAAATAACATCAACAAAAAATTTGCTGCTGTTGCCGTTGGGGATTACGAGAAAGTGATTTACGGTTCAGGTTTTATTTATGATGAAATCGGAAAACATAAATTCCGGATAAGCGCAAATTCGTTTTTTCAAACAAATACTTTGCAGGCAGAAAAACTTTATCAAACCGCACTTGATTTTGCTGAACTAAAAGGAAATGAAATTGTTTATGATTTGTATTCCGGTGCCGGAACGATTACAATTTTTATTTCTGATAAAGCAAAAAAAGTTTATGCTTTTGAAGCTGTGGAATCAGCAATTGCAGATGCAAAAGTAAACGCTGATTTAAACAATATTCTAAATGTGAAATTTTTTGCTGCTGATCTTTATAAGTCCTTTCTGCCGATAGTTGATAAATACAATATCCCAAAACCTGATGTAATGATTATTGATCCGCCAAGAAGCGGAATGCACCCAATAACAGTTGATGATGTAATCAAACTTTCTCCAAACAAAATTGTTTATGTTAGCTGTAATCCCGCAACTCAAGTACGGGACATTAAATTGATGGTTGAAGCTGGTTATAAATTAATTAAGATAAGACCTGTTGATATGTTTCCGCATACTTTTCATATTGAAAATGTTGTGTTACTTTTAAAAGATTCGGATATAGTTTAAAAGTATAAATCATAATACATACCTGACCACTGTCTTATGATTCTAAAATACAGGTAAATCAAAAAAATATTAATAAAAGTAAAAGAATATCTAAATAAAAAATATTTACTTATACATAATGAAAAATTTAAAAATATCTAAATCATTAAATCAAGTTGGAAATAAAATCTCGGTAATTTTAATATTCTTTTTATTCTTGTCTTTTACTTCCTGTTCCAAAGATCAGGATATTATCACTCCAGTAATAGAACCATCAGTTATTAAAGCCTCAAGTGTAATAGATTCTATGGGCACCGGATTCAACCTTGGAAACACCTTTGATCTTGCTTCGCATTCTACAACGCCGGAAACAATTTATAAAATTATTGATTTCTATTATAGTGCCGGTATGCGGCACATAAGAATTCCAGTAACTTGGATGGAAGGATTTGGCGGTAATACTATTGCAAATGCTAATGGCCAAATTAATTTTCAGCATGCAAGATTTATTCAACTTAAAGCTGTAATTGATTATGCAATTGCAAAAAAAATGTATGTGGTTATAAACGCACATCATGAAAACTGGCTTAGTAATTATGACGGATCAGAAAATTACAATGCAAAATTTAGAAACCTTTGGTCAGGTATCGCAGAACATTTCAAAAACTACCCTCAGTTTTTAATTTTTGAATTGCTTAACGAACCACATGGAAAATTCGGGGACTGGAGCGGCGGAGCGGACCCATTTAGTAATCAAGCACTTACGCTTACCCGACAGATCTATGATGTTGGACATAATGTAGTTCGGGAGACTGGCGGAGCAAACGTTACCAGAATAATAATGATTTCAACAAATGGAATGGGAAATCATTCATTGATCGAGGAAGTGTATCCCAACAAAACATATCTTCCTGGAAGCGGTACTGATGATTATTTGGCAATCCAGGTTCACACCTATGATCCTTGGTCCTTTTGTGGACAGAATGGAAGTAATTCCTTCTATCCGGGAAGCAGTTCGATAGAAAATTCTATAAGAAACGTTGCAACACACGCTAGATTATTAGATGTTCCGGTTAATTATGGTGAGTTTGGAGTTGGACGGGAATCAAATACAAATGAACGTAACACAGACATAGTTCGTGAATTCTACAGAACCATAAGGATGACTACTTTGGATGAAAATATGTCGTCTACCGTTTGGGATGATCGGGGCTGGTTTGGTCTAATAATATCAAATGGACAAGGATCTTATATTTTTATGTATAATATAGTTCCTACAATGATGGCACCTTAAGTAATATTCCTTTGCTTTGTTTCTCTAAGAACTATGATTATTAATCACATTTAATTGTTTACTGAATCATATAGGAATTATT
>CALLZX010000098.1 GCA_937858935.1 uncultured Ignavibacteriales bacterium
AGAAGAGAGAACTGGGAAAAGATAGGATTTGTAAATGGAAACGGAACAACAACAAAACCACAATCATATACTTTTGTTGATGAAAATCTTTCATCAGGGAAATATCAATACAGATTAAAGCAAATAGATTTTGATGGAACATTTGAATACTCGAATGTAATTGAGGTTGAAATATATTCTCCTACAAAGTTTTCTTTAGAGCAGAATTATCCAAACCCATTTAACCCAAGTACCAATATTCAATATGCAATAAGCAGTAAGCAATTTGTAACGCTTAAAGTTTATGATGTATTAGGAAAAGAAGTTGCAACTTTAGTTGATGAGTACAGAAACGCAGGAAGTTATGATGTAGAATTTCAGTCCTCAGTCGGTAGTCTTCAGTTAGCAAGTGGTATATATTATTACCAGCTAAAAACCGGAGATTATTTGGAAACAAAGAAAATGATTCTTCTTAAATAAATCTTGGGATCGATCTCCATATCGATCCGAGATTAAAACAATAATTACACGGAATGGTCGGGAGACCATTCCCTACAAAAGAACTTTACTTTTCCAACTGTAATTTCTTTTCTTTATAAAATTTCTGCAAAGTATAAAATGCCTGTTTCTTATTTCCATCATTAGAAATTAATCCTTTGCGGTTGTAGTAATCTTGTATTTCCGGTAAAGGTCTTCGCGGTGAACGAAAATCATAAAGAATCCAGGGACTCATTCCTCTAAGGAATTCAACATTGTTTAACATTTTAATTTGTTCGCGGTACAAAGCGTTTTGATATTCTTCACTCCACCGTGTTTGTTCATCGCCGTGTAACCCAAACTTTGCGTCAGCACCAAACTCACTTATAATTAAAGGTTTATTAAAATTAGTTTTCCAGCTAAAATCTTTTATCTCATCTATCGAATGAGAATACCAACCTAAATATTCGTTTGCACCAATTACATCCAGCTTTTCACAAAGAGGATCATCAACTGTAATTATAAAATCTTTGTAAGCTAATTCTGTTGCTGCGGAAATCAATCTTGTAGGATCAAGTTTTCTTGCTTCTTCGATCAAGCCTGTTAAAAATCTTAACCTGCTTTCACCACGTGGAGTTTCGTTTGCAACGGACCATATAATAACTGATGCACGATTTTTATCACGGTTTATCATTTCCGAAAGCTGCTGTGATGCAAGTTTGTAAGTATCCGGATTATCCCATAGTATAGTCCAGTAAACAGGAATCTCGGACCAAACCAGGATTCCCATTTTATCTGCTAATCTGACTATATTTTCATTGTGCGGATAGTGAGCTAATCTTACAATATTGCATCCAAGTTCGCTTGCAGATGAAAGAAGTGTTTCTGCATCCTCAATCGAATAAGCACGCCCGCCTCTAATTGGCGATTCTTCGTGCATTGAAATTCCTTTTAAGAATATTGGTTTGCCGTTAAGTTTTATGTCTTTTCCATCAACTTCAATTTTCCTGAATCCAATCTTATCAACAATTTTATCATTATCAGTCTTTATTAATACATCATAAAGTTTTGGTGATGAAGGTGACCACAATTCTAAATCAACATTAAATGAAAATGAACAATAACCATTTTTATCTGTTGAAAAATCTTTATTAATATTTGCCTCTGGAATTGATAGCTGAATATTTGCTGATGAAGTTGATCCATCAAGTTTAAACCATCCGGATATTGTGTTTTCTTTTTTCGGATCAAGCTGAATAAAATAATCATCTATATAACTTGCAGATTCTTCAACTATATAAACATCGCGAGTTATGCCACCATAATTCCACCAATCAGTATTTAAAGTTGGAACTCCATCGCGGGAACGTTTATTATCAACTTTAACAACAACAAAGTTTTCTCCATCTTTTATTTTGGAAGTTATCTCAAAATTAAAAGGAGTAAATCCGCCAGTGTGAGAACCAATTTTTTCACCATTCACATAAACGATGGCGCTATAGTTAACCGCACCAAAATAAATAAAAGTTCTTGTGTTAGGCTTTATAGAATAGTTAAAAGATTTCTTGTACCAAGTTGTTCCTTCATAAAAAAACAAATCCTCTCTTTGTGTGTTCCAATCCCCGGGCACTTTAAGTTTTGCGGATTTATCAAAATCATATTCAATCAAATCACTTTTGGATTTTGGTTTAGCATTTTTAAAGTATCCGTTGGGGTTTTCTTGATACCTGTAATTGTAAAACCCATTTTCGTAAGGATCGATTATTATTGACCACTCACCGTTTAGCGAAATTGTATTGCGGTTTGTAACGTTTATAATTTGATGCTGTGATTGTGCAATAAAAGTTAATGCAATTGTAATTAATAAAATCATTCTCATTTTATTTATAACCATTATGTGATAAATAAATTTACCAAATATTAGAAGGAAAAACTTCCGGGAACTATTTTGGCATAATTCAACAATTATTTGTCTTGATTATCGAAATTTTGCAATCTATTTTTCCGTCAAAACAAAAGATGCTGCTTTAAAAGATTATGAATTTTACAACGGAAAAACATACAATTAAGCTAAAGAAAAAAGTGGATTGCGTTATTATAAAGAATAAAAACCAGGCAGTAAGGCGCATCTTTTACAGTGCCTTTTAAAGATAAATCGTTAATTTTGGGAACCTGGCAGCAGATAATTTTTGTTGACTTTGATAACAGAGTGCGAAGCCGGGAGATTATTGTTCAACTAATAGGATTTAAGAATAGTTATATGAAAAATTTGGTAAAAGTATTTTTATTTGTAATAACGGTTTATTCAGTTTCATTTGCACAACCAATTACTATCGACCCAACAACCCCAACACAATATGATAGTATTGTAATTTTTCTTGATACATCATTACCCGGTGCATCAGAATTATTAAACTATACAGGAACTATTTACGCTCATACAGGAGTTACAACAAATTTAGGACTCTGGCAGCATGTTATTGGAAGCTGGGGACAAACAAATCAGCCAGCACTTACTAGATTAGGTGCAAATCTTTATAAACTAACTGTTGGATATCCAAGAGCTTTTTACAGTGTTACAAATCCTTCAGAACAAATCACACAACTTGATATAGTTTTTAGAAGTGCTGATGGATCGAAGCAAACTCGTCCGGATATTTTTGTAGATTTATTTGAACCGGGTTTAACAGTTGTTGTTCAGAACCCTGAAGTTTCCGTTTCTTATGGTGATCCTCAGCGTTCGCCAGCATTTGTAAAGGTTGGAGAAACAGTTCCAATTACTGTTTCTGCTGTAGAACTTGGTACAAAGGTCTCTTCGCTAACCATTTTTGTTGATGGAAACCAGGTTGCACAGACAAACACAAAAAATTTATCGTATAATTTTGTTCACTCTAATTTTTCAGTTGGCGCTCATACTGTAAAAGTTATTGGCATTGATACAACGGGCAGTGTGGATTCAACTTCGTTTATGATGTTTTCAAATCCAGCTTATACCAATGCTCCTTTGCCAGATGGATTAAAATCAGGAATCAATTATACCAGTGTTACCAACGCAACTCTTGCATTGTTTGCTCCATATAAAGATTATGTTTATCTGCTTGGTGATTTTAACGACTGGAAAGTTCAGACTAATTACATGTTGAACCGTCATTTTGTAAATTCAGATAGCGTTATATGGTGGATTGATTTAACCCTAAGTCCGGGAACAGAATATGCATTTCAATATCTTGTTGATGGAAATATTAGAGTAGGTGATCCATATTCAGAAAAAATACTTGATCCGTGGAATGACCAGTACATTCCAGTGATAAATTATCCTAATTTAATACCTTATCCTGCAGGTAAAACTTCTCAAGCAGTCAGTGTTCTTCAAACTGCACAGAGTGAATATCAATGGCAGGTAACAGATTTTCAAAAACCGCCAAAAGAAAAATTAGTTATATACGAACTACATATTAGAGATTTTTCAACGCAAAGAAATTATCAGTTTTTAATAGATACTTTATCATATTTAAAATCGCTCGGCATAAATGCAATAGAGTTAATGCCTGTAAACGAGTTTGAAGGAAATAATAGCTGGGGATACAATCCAAGTTTTCATTTAGCTGTTGATAAATATTACGGCACTGCTAACAAATTAAAAGAGTTTATCGATCTCTGTCATCAGGAAGGAATAGCCGTAATATTTGATATGGTTTTAAATCATGCTTATGGTCTTTCACCATTGGTAAGATTGTACTGGGATTCAGCAAATAACAGACCGGCAGCAAATAGTCCGTGGTTTAATGTGGTTTCTCCAAACCCGGTTTATTCTTTTGGTTATGATTTTAATCATGAAAAATCTGCTACAAAATATTTTGTGGATAGAGTAAACAGATATTGGCTTGAAGAATTTAAGTTTGATGGATATCGATTTGATTTTACAAAAGGATTTACAAACACACCAGGTGATGGCGGAAGTTATGATCAAGCCAGAATAAATATTTTGAAAAGAATGGCTGATCAAATTTGGGCATATGATTCAACTGCTTATGTTATCTTAGAGCATTTTGCACCTGATAACGAAGAAATTGTTTTATCAAATTATGGAATGATGCTTTGGGGTAATCACAACTATGATTATAACGAAGCAAAAATGGGTTATACATCAAACTTTTCAAGAATTTCTTATAAAAATCGCGGATGGAATAATCCATACTTAGTTGGATATATGGAAAGCCATGATGAAGAGCGTTTGATGTTCAAGAATCTTACTTACGGTAATTCATCGGGAAATTATAATATTAAAAATCTAAGTGTTGCATTAAACAGAATGAAACTTGCTGCTGCATTTTTCTTTACTGTTCCCGGGCCAAAAATGATCTGGCAGTTTGGAGAACTTGGTTACGATGTTAGCATCGACTTTAATGGAAGAGTTGGTGAAAAACCTGTAAAATGGAATTATCTTGATGATGACAGAAGAACAAATTTATATAAAGTATTTAAATCTCTAATAAAACTTAAAAATGGTTATGATGTTTTTAGTACGACTAACTTCACACTTAATGTTAGTACTTCTGTTAAAAAAATAAATCTAATTCATCCAAGTATGGATGTTTTTATTGTTGGAAATTTTGGAGTAATTGAATTGACAAGTGCACAGAATTTTACC
>CALLZX010000099.1 GCA_937858935.1 uncultured Ignavibacteriales bacterium
AAATGTCCGCTTGTGCAAATTCCATACTCACCATTTATGCGATCAGCATTACAATCCCGCGGACAGCTTGTGCATGATGCGAGACTTGCATAGGCTTTTTCTGCTTGCTTATAAAGTTCGCCGTTGTGTAAGAGTTCAATATAAGATGGAATGAAATTCATATTAATAATTTACAGTGTAAATTAGCTAAAGAAGAATCCACAACGGCGTACTATTTAAGAAACAGAAATTAAAGTATTTACATAATCCTCGAAGAAGTAAGTGTAACATCAGCATTTTTCCATGCCTCATTAAATCGTCCTTGAATTTTGTCAGCTTCATCAATTCTGTTTTGTTTAAGAACTGCTTGATGCAACCCAAACAGTGACCAGCCGTTTTCCGGAACATCTTCCAGATTTTTCAAATATACTTTTTCTGCTTCAGCATATTTTCCTGCTTCAATTAAAACTGCACCTAAATTTTGTGAGCAGGGATAAAACCACGTTGGAGGTTCATCGTATCTTAAAGTGTATTCAAGTTCAACTGCTTTTTTAAGATGATCAATTGCAACAACATAATTTTTGTTTTTTGCAGCTATCTCGCCACTTAAAACCTCATAAGCAATTTTTATTAATATTCCTGCAGAGTTAATCTCCCAGATGATAAGGTCCTCAATCTCTTTATCAGTTCGTAGTCTATTTATTTCACTAAGTTCTTTTTCTGCATCCGGTAAATTATTCTTTGCAACAAAAGCCATTCCTCTTGCGTAGTGCCACACAGCATTTGAATATGGACGTGAATCTGCTGGTTGTGGATAATTTAAAATCTCATCCCACTTACCAAAAGTTACATAAGCGTAAAGCGGAGTAACAACAAAGTGCTGTAGAGTTTTATATCCGCATACTTCAAGCAAAGAATCTGGTGGTGTTTGTGATGCTTTTAATGCCGCATCTATTGCTGTTTTACTGTTGCCTTCTAATGTTGATGTTGCAAAAAGGAAATGATAATTATGCGGGTAATAAGATATGGGGTAAAATCCCTGCTGATTACATTGATTAATATATTCTTCATCAGATTTAACCGCGCGTTGGTTCGCCAATGATCCTTCATGATAATTCCCAACACGGATATAAATGTGAGATGGCATATGTACCAGATGTCCGGCGCCGGGTGCTAAAAATCTAAGCTTATCCGCACTTGGAAGTCCGCGTTCAGGATTTTTTGATGCTTCAACAGCGTGGATGTATAAATGATTTGCCCCATGATGGTCCGGGTTTTCTTGCATAACTTTCTCAAGTGTTGTCAGTAATTCATCTGTCCATGGCTGCGGTGTTCCATCTTTTAACCAATAATCCCATGGGTGTAAATCCATTATCGATTCTGCAAACATTGTTGCCGCATCTGGATCATCCGGATATTTTTGATGAAGCTCACGCATCGCTAAGAAATATGCTGAATCGAGTGGAGTTCTATCTTTGGGTGGTTCCTTCATATATCTTTTTGATAGTGCCATCACAAAATCTTTTTCTTTTTGTGTTTCATCATCAAGTAAAGTAATTGCTTTTTGCACTGCTTCATACGCTGTGTGAACTACTCCGGCATCCATTGGCAAATTAATATTGGGGCCTAAGACATATGCCATTCCCCAATAAGCCATTGCACAATTTGTATCGAGTCTTGCGGCTTCTTTAAATGATCTGAAGGCTTCTTCATGATTGAATCCATAAGCAAAAATAACTCCCTGATTAAAATATTTTTGTGCAAGATCTGAATCAGTGGTTATGGAAAAATTATGTGTGCCAATATTAGTAAATAATGGCGCCTGCCCTGTCGGGAGTGATGTACATTTGGCGTACAGTAAAATGAGTAGAATAAGTAGTATGGAAGTAAATAATATTTTCATAGTTGCCTCCTATGATTAATATGTAAGATATCTAATTATAAAAACGAGAGATATTCTGCGAATTAAAATTTTGTATAGAAAAGTTAATTTAATAGTTGGGGGTTGTCAATAGTTTTGCAATAAATAATATTTGGGTTCATAAATAATGTTATTGATCCGATTATTAATTTTATAATATTAAAATTTTCTTTCTGCTCTTTAAAAAAATAGTCAATCTTTAATTGCAAAATCAACTGCCGCTTTAGCATGAATCTTAAGAGTATTAAAAACCGGTAAATGTGTATCTGATTGTTTTATAAGCAAAGGAATCTCTGTACAGCCGAGAACAATTCCTTGGGCACCTTTTTGTTCCAGATCATTTATTATATCCAAAAATCTTTTTTTTGATTCCGGCTTAAATATTTCTTTAAGCAATTCGTCCATAATTGTGTTGTGAATAAATAATCTTTCGGGTTTTTCCGGCACAATAGAATTAATTCCTGCCTCACTTAAACGCTTTGTGTAAAAATCCATCTCCATCGTAAACTTTGTTCCCAGCAATCCAATTGTAGAAAGCTCCTGCTTCTTTATTTCAACAGCGGTTGCATCGGCAATATGTATTATCGGCAGTTTAACTTCCTCAACTATTCTTTCTGCATATTGATGCAGTGTATTTGCGCAAAGAACAATAAAATCTGCAGAAGCATTTTTAAGTTTTCTTGCCGCATCAAGAACAAATTTATAAACACCTTCATGATCATCACGAAGATTACATTCGTTTATATCCGCATAATTAAAAGAATAAAGAACACACCGCGCAGCGTTGTGTCCGCCGAGTTGTTTATTTGTTTCTTTATTAATAAGACGGTAGTATTCAAGTGTAGAAACCCATCCTGTTCCACCTATAAGCCCGATTGTTTTCATTTTAATCTTTCAATTGCAAAAGCATTATTAAAAATATTTTAATGACACATAAAAATAGATAGTGCGGATTGCTTTGTAAAGATGTGAAGTTGTATAAAAGACTCCTAAAGGTTTTTCTCGAAAAAATATTTTCTTCTCTACGCTTTGTTGCGATTTTTTATCCACACCAAAAGTGAAACCCCGCTTGCAAATCCGCTTGCATACAAAGTTATTAGATTGGGTAGCTTTGCTACACTACCAATCATTGTGTATGCTGTTATTGCCCCGACAGCAATTGTTATAATAATTCCCAGCAATGCTAATCTTTGTTTTTTATTCATTTGATTCCAAATTTTAAAATAATTTTTTTACTACTATGATTTTCTGTTCCTGTTTTTCATACAACAACAGATTAAACTTTTATTGTTTTCCATTTCCCCTTTTTGAAAAGAAAATACCCAACAACAGAAAAAGTAGATTCTGAAATTACAATTGAGTAATATGCACCTTCTGCACCAAAGCCAAGCTGTATAGCTAAGGTGTATGCAAGTGGAATCTGCAACATCCAAAAAATAAACAAGTTCATTATCGTTGGCGTTTTTGTGTCACCCGCACCGTTAAACGATTGAACGAGAACCATTCCAAATGCGTAGAACAAATAGCCCATTGCAAAAATACTTAAACATTTTGATGCATTATCAACTACTTCTTTTTCCTTTGTAAAAAACCCGGCTATGCCATCACCGAACAAAAAGAAAACAATCATCACTATTCCCATAAAAATCATATTAAACATTCCGGTTCGCCAAACAGCTTTTTCTGCACGTTCAGGTTGATTGGCACCAAGATTTTGCCCAACCATAGTTGCGGCAGCGTTTGAAAATCCCCAGGCTGGCATAAGAGTAAAGATTACTATTCTGATTGCAATTGTATATCCGGCGAGTGCTGTACTTCCAAATGTTGAGATGATACGCATTAAAAATATCCAGCTTGCAGATGAAATTATAAATTGTGCTGTAACTCCCGCTGAAAGCTTTACAAGTCTCCAGATAATTGTGGGTTTTAGGTGCCAGTTGTCTTTATGGATTTTTATTAATCCCTTTCCTTTGCTTAGATGATAGAGTTGATAAATAATCCCCAATGATCTGCCGATAATTGTTGCAATTGCGGCACCCTCTATTCCAAGTTTTGGGAAAGGTCCTACACCAAAAATGAGCATCGGATCAAGAATAATATTAATTGAATTTGCAATCCATAAAGATCTCATTGCAAGTGCGGCGTCACCGGCACCACGAAAAATTCCGTTAATCAGAAAAAGAAGAATCACTATAAGATTAAATCCGAGTGTAAGTTTTGTGTAGCCTGATCCTTCTGATATTACTTCGCTCGTTGCACCCATCAATTTAAGCAGATCTTCAGAAAAGAAAATTCCAATAAACATAATAGGCAGCGATACAAGTAATGCAAGATAAATTGACTGAACTGCAGAAACCGATGCGCCATCATTATCCTCTTCGCCAACTCTTCTGGCAATCATTGCTGTGGTGCCCATTGCTAATCCCCAGCCAAGTGAGTATGTAATTGTTAAAACCGATTCTGTTAATCCAACTACTGCAATTGCGTTTACACCAATCTTGCTTACAAAAAAAATATCCACTATCGCAAACAATGATTCCATTACCATTTCAAGCGTCATCGGGATGGCAAGAAGGATTATTGCGCGATCGATGTTGCCCGATAAGATATTTGCATCGGCACCGGCAATGCTAAGACGAAAAAGATTCCAGGCAGATAATATTTTTTTTATTATATAGTTCATCGGGTGTAATGATTAGAAAAAGATGAATATGTTATTTATTCGGATTTATATGCTTGATAAATGCTCTGCGAAAGATAAGGAATGAATTTCAGAGTGTGAAGAGCTGGGTTTACATTTTAACTATTCTGAAAAAATATTATTACCACAGAAAAGAAATTTCAATAGCACCAAGATGTATAAAAAATATTCCGAGGCTTAAAACTTAAACAAAATTTGTGATGAATGGTAAGCGATATTAAAAACACATAAAATATATTTGTGAGCAAATTATTATTAAAAAATTAAACGGACTTCAAAATGAAATTATTAAGTATAAATATATTCTTCTTTCTGCTACTATCATTAACATTAAATAACAGCTTGAACGGTCAAAACTTAACATCGCATAATGGTGATGGTAAAATATTAAGCGAAACTAATCAGTATGTAAAGCGCGTAAATGTTGATGAGGGTAAGGTTTTAAACAAAAATTTATTAAATAGCTTTATCCAGCTAGCATTAAAAGATAAGTGGTATGGAGAAATTAAGTTCTGGACATCTGCTCAATGGGGTATTAAAGAATCCGAAGGATACGTTGCTAAGCAGTATGAATTAAATGGAGATGATTTTACTACAGAGGGTTTTGACAAACGACCAAAGAAAGTTACAGAGGATAATATCTTTGGGGTCAAGTATGATGGATCCAACGATTACAGCAATAATGCGGATATTACTGCACAGCACCCGATGAGTTTATTGGTTGTATTTAAAGAGAATGAAACCAAGAATAATAAGGTGTTAATAGACAGCAAAGGCAATAAAAAACATACGGTTAGTATTGAAAAGAACAAAGATGGAATAAATGAGTTAGTAATAAGAACGGCTGGAGAAGTTTATATAAAAGGCATTAAGTCCGGTTTAAATATTCTTTACATAGAGTTTAATGCCAAAAACTCTCGGGTTTTTACAAACGGAGAATTAGCATACAGCGGTGTGATTGGAACTGGCGAGATTGATGGATTGGTGATAGGCCGGGGAATAATTAAAAACAACACGGTTAATTTTGATGGCGTGATCTATGAAACCGGAATAATTAATAATACACTTAGTGATGATGCAAGAATTAATTTAACAAATCTGATGAAGCAGGTTTACCAGGTTCAATAATAGTTTTTTTATTTTTCCCGGCTCATTTTTTCTCAAATAGAAAAGGGGTTCGATAGTTGTTTTTTTCTTTTGGTTATTATTAGCTTTGTATTAGATATTTAATTGCGCTGGGGTAAGGTTTTCCCCCAAGCCTTTAACCAGTGCTACCCCGATGTTTTACCCCGCATCGGGGATTATTATTTTAAAGGAAATTGAAACTTTAAAATGGATGATAATGCCGAAGTAACGCTTATGTGTGGTTTCCGAGTGTTTTAGACTGACTTTCGGGGTGAAGGAAAATCACTATATTTAAACTAGAGAAACAGACAATAAAGATTACACTGAATAATTTAATACGATTAAAAGTTATAAGTCCATTTGTTGCTATTCTGGTTTTATTACTCCAAATAATACCAAATCAGCAAAACGAAGATCTATCAAATCAGAAATTTCCTGAAGTAAGCTTTTGCAGAAGTCTTTTTGTTTTAAATGTAATAAGTAATCCATATCAGCAAAATTTAGAAAGGCAAAACCCGGAATTAAATCATTCGCCTGTCAATAGTATTTATGACAAAACTGATATTACCTCCATTCCCGACTTAACAGATGCGAAAAAAATTTATAACGGCGGGGTTTTTTTTTAATTTTAGGGAAGTACCTTTTTTTACCATGGCTTTTTTTCCCGCTCCTCAATCTTTTCTTTCTACATTTATTATGTTTTCTTAAACA
>CALLZX010000100.1 GCA_937858935.1 uncultured Ignavibacteriales bacterium
CTTCCAAATATCTTCAGCAGGAATATCTGTGCCTGATTCTTTAGATGAAGCTTCGATTCCCCAAATGTTAAACTTATCTTTGTTCTCTTTGTAAGGTGATGCGTTGAATAAATATCCTGCAAACTTTTCACAATCCTTTTTGAACTTATCCATTTCGTCTTTTGTATAACCATCCGGAATTATTACTATATCCACAGCCTCATCAGAGTCATTACTATTCAATACTTCAAAGTTTTTGTACTCGAGTGTTCGTTCAGTCTTTATAAAATAGCTGTTTGGATTGACTAAATATTCAAACTTTTTATGCAGAATATTTTTTTTATCTCTTGAATAGAATTCTACAATAACATTGTTTTTAGGATAAGGAAACACAACTGTTTCACTAAAGCTTTTTGTTGTTTGCTTCGCTTCATCGGTTGTCTGCCATTCGCTGAACAGTGTTGAGTAAGTATGCGAATATATTTCAATCCCTGAAGGGAAATCTTTAACTATAATTTTGTACTTACCGTAATCAAACTTATCAAGCAAATTTGTTTTTGATCCGCCCCAAAATGGTTCTTCTATCAATTCATCTATAGAATAAGAATCTTCGGTTGCATTTCCTGTATGATAATAATCCAACCTTAAAGTTTTATCTGTAAAGTATTGTTCAAAATTTATTTGTGGAAATGATATTAAAGGTATGAGTGTAAATAATAATAAATATTTTTTCATTTGGTTCTATTGATAGTGATTAAAAAACTTTTCTTGAGCCGGGTTTAACTAGTTCTAATTTTCCTTCTTTGCAAATCGCACAATCTTCCGGTGGATACGAAACAGCATTTAATCTTAGCGAAGGAAAAAACTCATAACCAAAATCAACTTTGCCGTTACTGCGATCAACAATACTTCCAACTCCTACTACTTCTGCTCCAAACTTTTTAACGATTTCAATGACTTCAAAAACAGAGCCTCCGGTTGTAACAACATCTTCACAAACCAAAACTTTTTCGCCTTTGGAAAGAGAAAATCCGCGTCGTAATGTCATTTCTTTATTTTCTCTTTCAGTGAAGATTGAACGCTTATTTAGCTGTCTTGCAACTTCATAACCAACTATCATCCCGCCCATAGCAGGAGCAATTACAGTATCTAACTCGTGATTCTTAAAATGATTTGCAATTAAAGAACAGATTTGAGAAGTATATTCAGGATACTGTAATACTTTTGCACACTGAAAATATTGGTTGCTGTGTCTTCCTGATGTTAAAAGAAAATGTCCTTCCAACAATGCTTCGGTACCTTTAAATATTTTTATAACATCTTCATTATTCAAGTTCATCTAAATAGTCCTCCAAAACTCTTATTGCTTTTGTATCGTTTAATTCTTTTGCTATTCTTAATCCTGTGCGGTAATAATATTCGGCATCTTCAATCTCATTATTGTTCTCTTTAAGATTGCCATAAGTAATGTAAGCCTGAACATACTTTGGATCTTTCTTCAATAGATCTTTAAGAAATTCTTCAGCTTGTTCATCCATATTTGTTTTTAAGTATTCTTTTACGATGCTGTAAATGATATCCGGGTCTAAAGGATTTTCATCGTACTTATCCAAAAGTTCATCTAAACGCGAGCTCATTTTAATCTTTCCTCTATTTTTTGTGCAAGCGAGAAATCTTTTTCCGTTACTCCACCCGCACTGTGTGTAGAAATTGTAATTTTAACTTTATTCCATGCAAACATAAAAATATCAGGATGGTGATCCATTTTTTCTGATTCCAATCCAACTGCATTTACAAAAGATAATGCTTCTACAAAATCCTTAAACTGGAATTGTTTTGAAATGGCCTCATTCCCAAAACTCCAGCCTGAAAACATTGAAAGATTAGAATCGATTTGGGCCTGATTTAATTTACTCATCGTTTACCTGAGGTTTTAATGATTGCGTTGTAAAAATAAACAAAAAAAAGCGCATCCTAAAGAATGCGCTTATAAATGGTCTAATAAAATGATGAGTTAATTTCCACCCGTATCAGTTTTTTCCGGTTCTACATTCGGATCGGGATGTTCTAATGATTCATCAAAGTAAACTAAGTCTTCTGTGTTTTCAACGTGCTTGGCTACGATTGTTGTTCCTTCTTTGAATGATCCACGTAATATTTCTTCAGCTAACGGATCTTCAACGTATTTTTGCAGTGCCCTACGCAATGGTCGAGCACCAAATTTTTCATCAAAGCCTTTGTTAACTAAAAACTCTTTTGCTGATTCATCTAATACAAGAGTTAGTTTGTTTTCCCTGATGTTTGTCAATAAATCTTTGATCTCTATATCAATAATATCGTGAATATCTTTCTTATCAAGATTTCTGAATACGATAGTATCATCAATTCTGTTTAAGAACTCAGGATTGAATAATCTCTTCATTGCTTCTTCAACAGTATCTTTTAAGCTTGAATACTTATCAGCTTTATCGTCACCGCCAAAACCAAATTTGCTAATACTCTTAATATCTTTGGTTCCAACGTTTGATGTCATAATGATAATCGTATTTTTAAAATCAACTTTTCTACCCAGAGAATCAGTTAATG
>CALLZX010000101.1 GCA_937858935.1 uncultured Ignavibacteriales bacterium
CTTAACACAGAATTATCCGAATCCATTTAACCCAAGTACAAAAATCAGTTGGCAGGCGCCAGTGGGCAGTTGGCAAACATTAAAAGTTTATGATGTTTTAGGTAATGAAGTGGCAATGCTAGTTGATGAGTACAAACCGGCTGGAATGTACAATGTACAATTTACAATGAATAATCTAGCCTCGGGAATTTACTTTTATCAATTGAAAGCTGGTGATTTTTTTGAAACAAAAAAAATGATATTGCTTAGATAAATAAAATTGAACGAAGAAGAGGAGATGTTTAAATGAAATCAATTTATGTTTTACTCTTGGTTACTCTATTTTCAATTGAGATTGAATGTCAATGGGCAACTGATCCAAATATTAATAATTCAATTTGTATGGCAGTAAATGACCAATTTTCTTCACAGATTATAAGCGACTTTGCCGGCGGAGCTATAATTGTTTGGGATGATTTTCGTAACGGAGCTAACTATGATATTTATGCACAGCGTATTAATAACCTTGGTGTTGTGCAATGGTCTGCTAATGGTGTAATTATTGTTTCGTTAGCTAATGATCAGGCAATGCCAAAAATTATTAGTGATGGAATCGGTGATGCGATTATAGTCTGGAATGATTTTCGTGGCGGCAACTATTCCGATATTTATGCTCAAAAGATTAGTTCAAATGGAACAGTACAATGGACTGCTAATGGTGTTTCTATTTGCAGTGCAGTAAATAGTCAAAACAATCCAGCAATAATTTGTGATGGTGCAGGTGGAGCGATAATAACGTGGCAGGATCAAAGAGATGGCAATTTAGATATTTATGCTCAACATATAAATTCATCAGGCACAGTTTCCTGGCCATCCGAAGGTGTTCCAATTTGCAATGCAATCAATAAACAAGAAAATCCAGCAATAGCAAGCGATAGTTATGGCGGAGCTATAATTACCTGGCAGGACTATCGCAGCAATGTTGACTATGACACTTACGCTCAAAGAATAGATGTAAATGGTTCAGTTCTATGGACAGTTGATGGAAATTCTGTTTGCAATTTATTGGGTAACCAGGTCTATCCAAATATAATTCAAAACAAAACAGATGAAGTGATTATTACTTGGTTTGATGTTCGAAACGGCATTGATGCGGACATTTATTCCCAACGATTTAATATTGATGGTAATGTACTTTGGGCAAACAATGGAGTCGCACTATGTAATGCAACCAATTTACAGCAGTTTCCCGTACTGGTGGATGATGGATCCGGCGGTGCAATTGCAGCCTGGCAGGATTATAGAGCAGGAAGCTTTGATGTTTATGTTCAACGAATAAATATGAATGGCGATATCCTATGGACAACTGATGGAGTTCCAATCTCCACTGAGACAAATGCTCAAATGAGTCCCGAGATAATCAGTGATGGTCAAGGTGGAGCAATTATTACTTGGCGGGATCACAGAGACAATGGTAATCAGGATATTTATGCGCAGTGCATAAACAGCAGTGGAATTATCCAGTGGACTGAAAATGGTATAGCAATATCTACTGCTCAGAATGATCAATATACTCCTGATATTACAAACGATGGTGCTGGCGGAGCAATTATTGTTTGGTGGGATTATCGCAATGGTTCTACTTCAGACATTTATGTTCAACAGGTAAATAATAACGGTCAGTTAGGTGTTGTAACTGATGTTAAAGATGGAAATTCAGCATCACTAAAATTATTCAAGCTTGAACAGAATTACCCAAACCCTTTTAATCCAAGTACGAGAATCAGGTTTGAGATCCCGATACAAGCCCAGAATGACAATGCGCTGGTTACTCTGAAAGTTTATGATGTGCATGGAAATGAAGTCGCAGATCTAGTTAACAAAGAAACGCCAGGGGGAACATACAATGTAGAACTTAGTATTGAGAAATTAAAATTAAGTTCTGGTGTTTATTTCTATCAGCTTAAAGCTGGAGGCTTCATTCAAACAAAGAAGATGATTCTATTAAAATGATTTTATTTAATTCAAAAATATATACAATACTTCATTCGGAGACAGTTATGGAAAGATTAATAATACGTATTTGTTGTTTGCTGCTACTAATTTCGAGTTTAACAATGGCTCAACAAGAAACCAATAAATTTCGTATTGGTATTTTCGATTCCCGTTGTGTTGCTCTTGCTTATGGAAGATCCACAGAGTTTATGAAAGAAATGGATAACCTGAGAAATGATGTCGCTAAAGCTAAAGAGGATGGTAATCAGGAACTGGTAAAAGAACTGGAACAACAAGGACCCACCAAACAAGTTTTAATGCATCAGCAGGTTTTTAGCAATGGTTCGATCAATAATATTTTAGAAAAAATTAAAGATAAATTTCCGGCCATAGCTAAGGAAAACAATTTTAAAATGATACTATCAAAGTGGGAAATTTCATTTATTGATGAATCATTTGAGTTGTTAGATATTACAGATCAATTGGTTGCAATGTTTGATCCAGATGATGCAACTAAAAAAATCATTGATAACATAAAAGTAATGGAGCCAGTACATATTGAAAAAATTTCAATAAATCCGATGGACTGAAAATGGTAAATATCAATATCATAAAACAAAGACAGACTTACATCTATCTATTGTTGAGCTTAATATCGATGGTTGCAGCTATAATAGTAAGTATACAAGATAATCCGCCGGGGATTATTCTTGCTTATATAGGTAGTGTGCTTTTTATTATTGCGTTTACATATAATTGGAAAAAACCAAAGCCATATTATATCCTACTTATAAGTTCAGTATTCGGCTTTGTACTCTTTGCTGTATTGCACAATGTTTTTGAGGTTATCGGTAAAGAAACATTTTGGGAATCAATAGGAGGATTCTTTTTTCTGTTTGCAATTTTTCTTTGTCCGGCTGGAATAATCATTGGCATTACAGGAAGTATTATTACCGCAATTAAAAACGAAAGAGAAAACACAGGCACTAATATTTAATTGGACTAAAATACCATTGTTTGCCAAACACAAATAGTAGATAAACGTTAAGTTTAATTTTCTTGACTATGAGTATTTAAAGAGTTTTATTTAAAAAGATTTTATTCCAACAGTTGACCACTTGACCTTTTAGGGTTACTAGTTGTCGTAATTATTTCTGTATTCATATCTAATACCCCCTAAGGCGCAGCGATGATTTATATGCTGTGCAGAAAAATATTGTCTTCTATAACAAAAAAATATTTAAAATTTTAATAGAGGATGCTATGAAAAAGTTAATCTTCATTTCTCAAACAGGTTGGTTCTGGCAAAACCCGCTTCCACAAGGCAATACTCTATATGACATCGAAACATTATTGGGGACAACAATTGCAGTTGGTAATAATGGTACAATCCTGGTCAGCGATGGTCTGTGGAAAATAAGAGATGCAGGAGTAAAAAATTATCTTTTCTCAGTTAGCATAAGGGGTATGCATGCCTGGGTCTCTGGTAGCGAAGGTACAATGTTACATTCCAGTGATGGAGTTGGGTACTTTTGGGAAACACAAACGACCGGTGTTGACAAGCAATTGCGTTCAGTATTTTTTCTTAATGAAAGTCTTGGCTGGAGCGTTGGTGAACTTGAAACAATATTAAAAACTACTAATGGCGGAATTACCTGGCAGATAATAAATACAAATGGTTCTCAACATTACTTTGAAGTGTTTTTTCAAGATGAAAATAATGGATGGCTTGCCGGAGCTGCCGGAAGTAACGGAGTTATAAAGCGCACTACTAATGGAGGAACTACTTGGGTTAACTCACTTATACCTGCATCAAGGATGAATGCAATACATTTTGCAGATACAAGTTTTGGATGTGCAGTAGGAAATGAAGGAAGAATATTCAGAACTACAAATGGCGGTGCAAATTGGTCATTAGCTGTTTCAAATACTACAAACGATCTTAAGGGAGTTTATTTAGAAAGTAATGGCAGTGGATGGGCAGTAGGTTATGATGGAACAATTAGAACAACAACTGATTGGGCGGCAAACTGGAATTCTCAAACTTCAGGAACAACCGAACACCTTAATTCAATTTACAAAAGCTGGGCTGTGGGTCAGGCAGGAATGATATTGCACACCACTGATTCAGGCACAAGTTGGCATCAAGCTAGTTCAGGATTTACTACCTTGTTAACTAGTATTGATTTTGTTACCGATATGATTGGTTACGCTTCAGGAGAAAATGGTAGAGTATATCGAACATTTAATGGTGGTGATTCCTGGGAAGAATTATATATCGGATCGTCTCTTGATTTATATGATGTCGACTTTAAGAGATGGGAACATCTAACTAATTCGGGATATGTCGTTGGTGAAGGCAATGGTGCATATCATACTGTATTTAGAACGACTGACCATGGAACAACCTGGCTGAATAGAAGTTTTACCAGTAGTTTACCTGTTGCCTCAGACCTTACTGAATGCTATAGAATGTTGGGTATTAATTTCGTTGTTGGAATGAATGGAATAATTGCACGGACAACAGATGGGGGAGATAATTGGGAGATCCAAAATGAACCCTCTACGAACTATGATCTTTTTACAATTGATTTTGAAGGAAATGTGGGCTGGGCTGCGGGTTCAAGCGGCACCGTGTTAAAAACAACTGATCTGGGAGACTATTGGTTCGAGGTTAACCCGGATAATCTTAGCAATTTTAAATCAATTTATTTTGCTGATCTTCAACACGGTTGGGTTGTAGGTGTTGGGGGTGTTATTTACCGTACCACTGACGGAGGATATAACTGGATAAAAACAATTCCCAATGTAACGTTTGAAACATTGTTTTCAGTTTATTTCATTGATCAAAACAATGGCTGGACTTCCGGAGATATGGGGACGGTATTACGAACAACAAATGGTGGTGTGGATTGGTATTCCCAAGATTCCGGAACTGACAATCTATTAACAGCTATGAGCTTTACGGAAACAGGAATCGGATGGATTAGCGGGTGGTCCGGGACAATTCTTCACACAATAGATGGAGGGGGAGGGTTAAGTCTTAATTCTTTTTGGCAAAATAATCTGAACCTCACGCTTGTAGATCCGGGCGAATCTTCAATTGATATGAATGTAGAAGTCAATCCGGATTTTTTAAATACTTACAGTCTTAATGGAGTATCAATAGTTCTGGATACAATTTTCCATTCAAATGTAACCGATCTGGTATTTCTTTTAAGCCACAATGGTGTTACCGATACTTTAGTGGTCCAACCTGGAATTCCCGGCTCAAATTTTATTGGTTGTACGCTAACTGATGCGAGCTCAGTTCCGATTGATGAATCTGAGCCCCCTTTCACCGGAATATTTAAACCACATAGTCCACTATCAGTATTTAGTGGAATGGATCCAAATGGAATATGGACGTTAAAGATTATAGATTTAGTTACTGGTAACACAGGAACGTTAGAGGCATGGGGTTTAAAAATATATTTTGATGCTGCCACTGATGTTGAATTCGATTATACTTATATCCCGGATCATTATGAGGTCTATCAAAACTACCCCAATCCATTCAATCCGACTACAACAATAATCTGGCAAATGTCAAAAGCTGGTTTGGTCACTCTAAAGATTTTTGATGTATTGGGAAGTGAAGTAACAACACTTGTTAATGAAGAACTGCCTACAGGTAAACACGAAGCTGCTTTTAATGCATCAAGACTTAGCAGTGGAGTTTATTTCTATCGATTACGGGCTGGGGAATATACGGCAGTGAAGAAAATGTTATTGATAAAATAAATTGTAGGGATCGGTCTCCTGACCGATCCGAAACGAAGGGTTTGAAATGATAAAAAGCGGAACGGACGGGAGTCCGTTCCCTACAGAAAAAATAAATTAAAAAAACATTTAGAGTGCTGAGTCATTCTCTAACTAAAGCGACTGAACACCCTGATAATTAATAACTACAAACTTATTAGGAGGGTTCTATGAAAACGTTCTTTTTCAAATTGTTTTTGCTCATCACAATTTTGTTTTTGAGCAGCAGTGATTTACTTGCCCAGGTTAACTGGACAAAGTATCCGGGTAATCCTGTTCTTCCAGGTCAAACTGGAACCTGGTATGCAGGCACAACTATGAACTGCGTTT
>CALLZX010000102.1 GCA_937858935.1 uncultured Ignavibacteriales bacterium
TTGCAAAAATATTTTTTATTGGGTCGTAATGCATTCTATATCGATTGGTGAATGAGTTTAAGTTTTGATTAATTCTAACAAGCCTTCAGTAAATCTTTTCCAGGAGTACTTTTCAGATAACGAACCTATGTTTTCAGAAAATTCCTGTTCTTTTTTACCATCATAAAATTTACTGATTGCTTCTGCAAGTTGTTTAGGATTATCTTTCGAAACAATATATCCCATCTTTCCATCTTCAATTACTTCACTCAAGCCCCCAGCATCAGTAGCAATAACAGGCTTTCGGAAATTAACGGCAATCTGAACGATTCCGCTTTGGGTTGCATCTTTATAAGGCAAAACAACGGTATCTGCAGCAGAAAAATAGTATTTAACTTTATCAGTTGGTATAAAATCATTAAACATAATTACATTTTGCTTTAAGTTTAATTCGTCAATCAACTTTAAATACTTTTCTTTATCTGAATAGAACTCGCCTGCTATAATCAGCTTTATGTTTTTATTTTTCAAATAACTTAAAGCATTCAAAAGAACATCCAATCCTTTATAATCTCTAATAAATCCAAAAAATAAAACATAATTACCTTCATCGATATTAAGATGCTTTTTTGCAATTTGTTTATCCACACTCTTACCAAATCTTGAATAAACAGGATGAGGAAGTACTTTTGATTTTGGATTGATTACAAATTTTAATAAATCTTTTTGAACCTCATCAGAAAGCAGAACATAATATTCCATTTTGCTCAAAAAAAGTTTTGATAGAAAATTATCTCCCGGCCTTTTTTCGTGAGGAATAATATTATGGCATACAGCTAATAATTTTGATTTTGTATTTTTTTTGATTCTTTTAGCTATCGAACTATAGCAAGGAGCAAAAAATGGCAGCCAATACATAAAGATTACAAGATCAGGGTTTACTTTAATGATTTCTTTTGCAGTGCTTATCCAAGTTAGGGAATTGATGGAATCAATTTTAATTCGAGTTGGAATTTTTTCAAGATCTTCTCCAGACTCTAATTGTGTTTTCCCCGGGAAAAATATTTTTGGGTACTGACGTTTAAAAGTAAATACAATAACTTCATGTTCAAGCGAAAGCTCCTGGTACAACTGCGCAGTAAAATTTGCAATACCACCTCTAAGCGGATAGGCTGGTGAGACTATTACTATTTTCATTTTACAATTTTAAAGGTAGGATAAGTATTTGATAAACTTCTAATTGCGATCTTTAACAACATACTCTCTTTCACTTTGGTTCTGATGAACCATCATTTCACCAAG
>CALLZX010000103.1 GCA_937858935.1 uncultured Ignavibacteriales bacterium
ACATTATTGAAATTTGTAGAAGAGTTTCCACCTCTTCCGGTTTATCAAAACAAAATAAAATCAATTGATTATCTAAAAGGTAAAACAGAAAACAAAGAAAATCGTGAGATAATTCTTGAAGAACTTATCATATTAAATCTTGAAAATATAAATCCTGCAACTCATCAGTTAAAAGAACTTTACACAGATGAAAAGCTTACAAAAGAAACAAGGTACAAAGAAATAATTGAGCATACAGAAATATTCTTTGAGAGTGAACCGAAGATCGGCGGATTCAATTTAATTTCGTTCCTGCGTAAACCGATTATTCAAAGTCCATATAACATAGAAGAACAGCTTGATTTTATTCGATCAAACTGGAATGTATTTATTGATGATGAAATATTAAATAAAATTCTTTCCGGTAAAGATCTAATTCACGAAGATTACAAATTGTTTGTTCAGCACGGTGGTGGAGAAAAAGGAACGCCTCCCGTTCCTTCTTACGAATTTGATCACAAATATTTTGAATCATTAAAATCAAAACTTAAAGAAGGTAAAAAACTTTCACCTGAAGAATTTGAATATTATCAGCTTGAAGTAAACAGATTTACAGTAGATATTGATTGGATGCCGCGGGTTGTGATGATTGCAAAAAATGCATTTGTATGGATGCATCAGCTTACAAAAAAATATGGAAGAGAGATTAAAAGATTAGATGAAATTCCAGATGCAGAACTCGATACTCTTGCGCGCTGGAATTTTACTGCTTTGTGGTTAATTGGAATCTGGGAAAGAAGTTCAGCATCCAGAAAAATAAAACAAATGATGGGCAATCCTGAAGCTGCCTCTTCTGCGTACTCTTTGTATGATTATGTCATTGCAAGCGAACTTGGCGGTGAATCTGCATTTGAGAATTTGAAAACGCGAGCCTGGAAACGTGGAATAAGATTATCGAGTGATATGGTTCCAAATCATACTGGTATTTATTCAAAATGGGTTACAGAAAAACCAGAGTACTTTATTCAAAACAAAGTACCGCCTTATCCCAATTATAAATTCACCGGAATAAATCTTTCTGATGATGACCGCGTAGAAGTAAGAGTTGAAGATCAGTATTATTCTAAAACTGATGCAGCAGTTGTGTTTGAACGACTAGATAAATTTACTGGTGATCGCACATACATTTATCACGGCAACGATGGAACCAATATGCCGTGGAATGACACTGCTCAGTTGGATTTGATGAAAGCAGAAGTGCGTGAATCATTAATTCAAACAATTATGCACGTTGCTCGCAAAACTCCGATTATAAGATTTGATGCCGCGATGACACTTGCAAAAAAACATTATCAACGATTGTGGTTTCCAATTCCCGGTTCTGGTGGAGCAATCCCTTCGCGCTCTGATTATGCAATGACTCGCTCACAATTTGATGCGATTATGCCGGAAGAATTCTGGCGTGAAGTTGTTGATAGAATAAATGCGGAAATGCCAAACACTCTTTTACTTGCCGAAGCATTTTGGTTGATGGAGGGATATTTTGTACGCACACTTGGAATGCATCGTGTTTATAACAGTGCATTTATGCATATGTTTATGAAAGAAGAAAATGAAAAGTACAAGCTGCTTATTAAGAACACTCTTGCATTCAATCCGGAAATCTTAAAACGCTATGTAAACTTTATGAGTAATCCTGATGAAGAGACTGCGATAAATCAGTTTGGTAAAGGCGATAAATATTTTGGTGTTGCAACAATGCTTATAACTTTACCTGGCTTACCAATGTTTGCTCATGGACAGGTTGAGGGACTTTCTGAAAAATATGGAATGGAATATAAACGCGCTTACTACGAAGAGTTTACTGATGATAATTTAATTGCCCGACATGAAAAGGAATTATTTCCTTTAACTAAGAAAAGATATTTATTCAGTCAGGTTGATAATTTTGAATTATATGATTTTATAGATCCACATGGTATTTGTAATGAAAATGTTTTCGCATTCACGAATAGAAGCGGGAATGAAGTTTCATTAGTTATTTACAATAACTCTTACAGCGAAGCAATCGGAGTAATTAATTCCAGTTGTGAACGTGCTTATGGTGAAGAAGGCAGAACAAGCACTACTACAATTGATAAATCACTTGGAATAAATTCGGGTTACGGTTTTTACTATATCTTTAAGGATTACATTCAACAACTTGAATTCATTGCATCAGGTTCACAGCTAAGTTCTGCAGGATTTTCATTTCATCTGATGGGTTATCAAAGAAAAGTTTTATTGGATTTTAGAGAAGTTTATGATGCTGATGGAAGGTATAAAGTAATTTGTGATCAACTTAACGGCAGAGGTGTTGATTCTATTGAACGTGCTTTAAGTGAAATGAACCTTGCACCATTCCATAATTCACTTACTCATCTTTTCACTTCTATTAAGTTTAGCAGGTTACTTTTAGCGTTGGATATTTTTAATAAAGATGAGATTGAAATTCCCAAAATAGATGAAGAGGTATCGAGGATCATTAACAATCTCAGTAAAATAAAATCAATAAATACTTCTCAGCAGGACTTGATTATTCAAATTCAAACTGATATTTCAGCTATAAATGATTTTAACAAATTGTTTTTAGAAATGTCTTCAGCAAAACGACCAGCAAAATGGAGTTCAGAAATTAAGCCAATTATATCTCCTGAAAATGATAATGAACGAAAGAAGATACTGTCATTTATATTGTTAAATAAGATTCTTTTCAGGATATTGAATTCTGTTGAGGCAACTAATTCTAAGAATATCTTGTTTGATGAACTTTTATTGTGGAAACCTTTGTTTGAAATATATGGATTCTTAAGATATGATGATCCAGGCCGGAGTTATGGATTATGTAAGATTTTATTTGATTCGAATTTTTCTTTTGCTGATGATGCGGATAGATACTTTGTAAAAGTATTTGAGAATGATATTATTAGTTCTTTTGTTCAGATTAATGAATATGATAATATTAGATACTTTAACAAAGAAAGAATCGAAGAACTTATAAAATGGCAGTTTATAATTTCGTGTTTTACTATAATCTCACAAAATACTGTTAAGGGCAAGGTGTCTAAAAAAGCTTTTACGGATTCATTCAAGTCTGCTTTTGAAAAATATTCTTTAATAATCCAGGAAGTTTTGAAAAGCGAGTACAAAGTTGAAAATCTGGTTTCAATTCCTGAAGTGAAAGTAGTTAAGAAAACAAAATCAATTAAAAAGGCATCGCCAAAAAAAGTTGTGCAAAAAAAGAAAACTGTAACTAAAGTAAAATCAAAAAAGGATAATGAGAAAAAAAAAGAAGCTAAAAAAGAAAAGGTAGTTAATAAAGGAAAGAAAAAAGTAATAAGTAAAAAAACTAAAACTAAAAAGAAGGCAAAACCATGATAAAAAAGACGAATTATGTAATTCTGTTTCTGATAATAATACATTTTACAAACTATGCTCAATATAATTTTGAAGTTGCATTCCCTAACTTAACTTTTTCAAGTGCTCTCGATCTTCAAAATGCTGACGATGGATCAGATAGATTATTTGCAGTTGAGAGAAGCGGAGTAATTAAAGTTTTTCCGAATCAATCAACAGTAAATACAACAAAAACTTTTCTAAACATTACTGATCGTGTTACTTCAGGTGGTGAAACAGGATTGTTAGGATTAGCCTTTCATCCTAATTATGAAACCAATGGATATTTTTATGTTAATTACACAGCACCAAGTCCACTTAGAACAATTATTTCAAGATTTAGCGTTTCTTCAACCAATCCTGATTCAGCAGATAATAACTCAGAACTAATTCTGCTTACATATGATCAGCCGTATTCAAATCATAATGGCGGATGCGTGGCATTTGGTCCGGATGGAAACTTATATATTGCTGCTGGTGATGGCGGTTCAGGTGGTGATCCGCAAAACAATGCACAAAACATTACAAATCTCCTTGGTAAGATTATTCGAATTGATGTTGATAATCCTCAAGTTCCTCTTAATTATGGAATACCAGCAGATAATCCTTTTGTTGATAGTACAAACGTAAATATCAGAAAAGAAATTTATGCCTGGGGATTGCGAAACACTTGGAGATTTAGTTTTGATCCAGTTACCGGATGGTTGTGGGCCGGAGATGTAGGGCAAGGTGATTGGGAAGAAGTTGATATTATTCAGAATGGTAAAAATTACGGCTGGAGATGTTATGAAGGAAATCATCCATACAACTTAAGCGGATGTAATGGGATTTATGAAAATCCAATTTGGGAATATTCACACTCGCTCGGTTTTTCAATATCTGGCGGATATGTTTATCGCGGTGAGAATGTTCCTGAACTTTATGGTAAATATATTTGTGGAGATTATGTAAGTGCGCGTGTCTGGGCAATTGATTATGATGGGATAAATCCTGCTACAAGTATACAAATCACAACAGCACCCGGTTCTATAACTTCATTTGGTGTTGATGAAAATAATGAACTGTATCTCGTGTCATTCAATGGAAAGATTTATCGATTCACCCCAACAGTAGTTCCTGTTGAATTAATTTCATTCAATGCTACAATAGTAGAAGGGAAAGTAAGACTGGATTGGTATACAGCGACTGAAACAAATAATTCAGGATTTACAATTCAAAGAAGTAAAGACGGATCAAATTATGTAGACATATTTTTTATTGGCGGTAATGGAACATCCACAACCAGAAACGTTTACAGTTATTTAGATGAATCCGTCAGTTCGGGCGTCTATAACTATCGTCTTAAACAGGTTGATTTTGATGGATCATTTGAATACTTAAATGTTGTTGCAGTTGATTTAGGTACACCCAAAGAATTTGTACTGGAACAGAATTACCCTAATCCTTTTAATCCAAGAACAGTGATAAATTATCAAGTTCCAATAGAGGGACTAATTTCTATAAAAGTTTATGATGTTCTTGGGAATGAAATTACAACCTTGGTAGATGAACAAAAATCACCTGGAATTTATAGTGTTGAGCTGGATGCAACACAATTAACAAGTGGGATATATTTTTATAAATTATCTTCGGGTACTTTTAATTCCACAAGAAAAATGATACTACTTCAGTAGAATTAAATTCTAAAACTCTTTTAAATAATTTTTTAATGGCTCAGCAATGAGCCATTTTTTTTGTAAATAATAAATTGATTGACATTTTGAGTTAAAAGGATTAAAATTAATCAACAAATTTTTAGCTGATCTTGAAATGTTAAAAAATAATTTCTATCGGCTTATTTCCACTCTACTCTGGTCCAAGGGTTCTCAAATCTATAATCAATTCCAAAGTCATTTGATCATTAAATCATTTTATTACTTTATTGGAGATTGTTATGAAAAAGATTATTTCACTCAGTATATGTTTATTGCACATATGCTTTTTTTCATTTTCAACAGTCGCACAGAATATTCAAGTGCATGATATGATTGGCAAAAAACAAAGCGAAGTGATAAAAAAATACGGTGCACCTGTTCACAAAGATAATAGTAATTCTGATATGCAATGTATTTATTACAAAACCAGCAATAATACCATGATATTCGTTGCAGACTTAAACGGAGTATATCAAACGGAGGCTACAAAAATTTTTGATACAGAACCCGCTATCAGAAAAGAAATTGATATGTTCATTTCAAATTCTCTTGGGAACGGATTTTCAATTGATACTGTTACAACTTTCGATTTTCATTTACATAAAAAAGGCACAAAAGTGGATTTGCAGATGAGTGAAAATAAATTAACCAAGAAGTTTGAAATCAGAGTAAAAGCAAATAGGGTTGAAGATTAGAACTTACTTTAAAATAAAATATATTTGAATTACTTGACTATCTAAGAAATCTTTCTACAGCAACAGCACAATTTTCACCATCAATTGCAGCAGAAACTATTCCTCCCGCATAACCAGCACCTTCACCACAAGGGTAAAATCCCACTATTTCTGGATGCATCAAACTTTCTCTATCCCGCGGAATTCTTATAGGTGAACTTGTTCTCGTTTCAACACCAACTAAAACAGCATCTTCTGTATAATAACCATGCATCTTCCTATCAAAATTGAACAATGCTTTTCTCAATCTTAAGGCAATAAAGGAAGGAAGTTCTTTATGTAAAGGAGCAGAAGTTAATCCAGGGATGTAAGAACATTTTGGTAAAGATGAAGAAACTTTTTCAGCTACAAAATCTGTTACTCGCTGAGCCGGTGCACTCTGAGTTTCGTTCGCTAATAGAAAAGCCTTCTGCTCTAGCTCTTCCTGCAGTAGTAATGCTGCAAACGGCTGATACTTTTCAAACTTTGTCCATTCCTGCTTAGTTACCTCAACTACAAATCCGGAGTTTGCAAAGGGAGAATTTCTTTTTGATAAGGACATTCCGTTTACAACAATTTCTTCCGGCGCAGTTGCCGCAGGAACAATTATGCCGCCTGGGCACATACAAAATGAATAAACTCCTCTATCTTCAACTTCTGTAACTAAAGTGTAACCTGCTGCAGGAAGATTTGGATGAGTATCTTTGGTGTGATATCGAATTTCATTTATTAATGCTTGCGGATGTTCAATTCGGACACCCATTGCAAATGGTTTTGGATCAATCCTAATTTTTTTCTTGTGTAGTAGATAATAAATATCACGAGCTGAATGTCCCGTTGCAAGAATTACCGCATCACCAAAAATTTCCTGTCCGGTAATTATTCTAACTCCTGCAATTTTTCTGTCTATTAATAAAAAGTCTTCAACTCTGGAATTAAAATGAATTTCACCACCGTTATCAAGAATTGTTTGTCTTATCGCAGCCACGATTTTAGGAAGCTTGTTAGAACCAATATGCGGATGCGTATCTACAGCAATTTCAGGATCTGCTCCATGCTGAATTAATATATCAAGAATTTTTGTAATGTCGCCTCGCTTAGTAGAGCGAGTATAAAGTTTCCCATCACTGTAAGCACCTGCCCCGCCTTCACCGAAACAATAATTAGAATCGGGGTTTACAATATGATCTTGTTGAATGGCTCTAATATCACGTCTTCTTTCCTGTACATCTTTTCCGCGTTCAACAATTATAGGTTTAATTCCAAGTTCAATTAGCTTTAAAGCAGCAAACATTCCGGCGGGTCCAAACCCAACAATTATTACTTTCTTAACATTAGTAACGGGATTGTACTTAATTGTTTTTTTCTCTTCAGGTTTTTCATCAATATAAACATCAACCAAAATTCTAAATACAATGTGTTTACTTCGCGCATCAATTGATTTCCTTAATGGAATGACGGCTGAGATTTTTTCATTCTCAAGTTTAAGTTCCTGAGATGATTTTATAGAAAGGATTCCCGGAAGATTAATTTCATCCGGTGTTATGGATAACTCTATTTGATTTTTCATATTGTCCTCTACTTATGAGGAAGTTAATTGAATTATGAATTTAGAATTTTTAAAAGATAGCTTTAGTTGACCCTCCATCAACCTGAATAGTTGCACCTGTAATATAACTTGCTTTTTGTGAAGCAAGAAATACTACCATTGCAGCAATTTCTTCCGGACCTCCTAATCGATTCATCGGAACATCCTTGGCCATTTCAACCAAAATTTCTTCATGCGATTTACCAGATGTTTTTGCACGATTAACAGCAAGTTCGTAAAGTCTATGGGTTAAAGTATATCCGGGAGCTACATTGTTCACAGTAATATTTTTATTTCCAAACTCGTTGCTTAATGATTTAGCAAATCCTGTTACACCAGCACGCAATGAATTTGAAAGCATTAAATTATGTACAGGTTGCTTTACCGCAATAGAAGTTATGTTAACTATTCTCCCCCATTCCTGCTCAATCATTTTGGGAACAACAAGATTCGAAAATCTAACTACGCTTAGCAAAACTTGCTTAAATGCATTATCCCAGTCATCTTCTGAAAGATCCCGAAAAAATCCGGGTATGGGTCCGCCACAATTATTAATGAGTATGTCTACTTTACCAAAATGATTTGTGACTGCGTCGTAAAAATTTTCAATATCCTTATGCTGATTTAAATCGCACACTCCCCAAAATGGTTCTATGTGAAATTTATTTTTTATATCACGAGCTGTTTCAATTAAAACCTCTTTTGTCCGGGAACAAATTGCGAGGTTACAACCTTCTTCTGCTAAAGCCTCCGCAACTGCTTTTCCTATTCCAGTACTGGAAGCGGTAACTAAAGCAACTTTGCCTTTGATTCCAAGATCCATACATCAACCTTTGGAATTAATAATAAAAATTATTTTTGTATTTCAGAAACTATTTTTGCTGTATCAAGAGCTATAACCAATTCTTCATTGGTTGGTATTCTCATTACAGAAACTTTAGAATTCTCAGCAGAGATAATTTCATCACTGTTCTGATTTTTCAAATCATCCAGATGAATTCCTAAAAACTCCATTTCTTTACAAACTTCTTCCCTAATCTCTTTGGAGTTTTCACCAATTCCGCCTGTAAATACAAGAGCATCAAGTCCACCCATAGCAGCGGCATAGGCCCCAACATATTTTTTTATTCTATAGCAGAAAATTTCAAATGCCCACTTAGCTCTTTGCTGATTATCCTTAACTGCGGTCAGGATTTCTCGCATATCACTACTTTCACCGCTTATACCAATTAAACCACTATGTTTGTTTAATAAAGTATTTGCTTCTCCTACTGTTAATCCCTCCTTCCCCATAATAAATAATATTAAGGATGGATCAAGATCTCCGCTACGAGTGCCCATTAATAGTCCTTCCAAGGGAGTAAAGCCCATAGTAGTATCCATAGATTGACCATTTTTTACGGCAGCCATAGAACATCCATTACCAAGATGTGCTGTTATTATTTTTAGGTCTTTAACGTCTTTATTCAGTAATGCTGCTGCGCGCTGAGAAACATATAGATGTGATGTGCCATGGAATCCATAACGACGAATTTTATATTTTTTATAAAGTTCATAAGGTATACCATACAAATAAGACTTAGGAGGCATATGAGAATGGAATGCCGTGTCAAAGACGCCGCATTGTGGAGTATCTGGCAAAATTCTCTGGCAGGCTTGAATACCTTTTATGTTCGGAGGATTGTGCAATGGTGCAAGTTCAATATTATCCTGTAATACTTTTACTACCTCGTCTGTAATAAAAACTGAACCTGAAAATGTTTCACCACCATGAACAACACGATGACCAACTGCATCAATATCTTTTTTATCATCAATAACACCATGGTTTTTACTTAGCATAACTCCAAGAACATATTCAACAGCAATTTGATGATCCAGAATTTCACCTGCAATTTTAATGTTATTGCCATCGTATCGTTGATGAGAAAGAACCGCACCAGACATGCCAATTCTATCAACTAATCCTTTAGCTAACGCTATCTTTTTTTCTGTATCAAAGAATTGATATTTAATTGAAGAACTTCCGCTATTAAGAACTAATACTTTCATAATATTTTTTCCAATTTTATTTTACTTTCCCCACAAGAAATTAATTTATTTTGTTTCCGTGTTCATCGTATTTAAAAATTCCCTCGCCAGTTTTTTTGCCAAGCTTTCTTTCACGTACAAGTTTTCTTATCATAGGATTTGGTCTGTAACGTGGTTCACCTAATGTATTCCATAAAGTTTCCATCCAGGTTAAAACCTCATCCAATCCCATAGAATCTGCCATCTCAAGTGGACCATACTGAAAATTATAACCGAGTTTTAAAGCTGTATCAATATCTTTAGCTGTCGCAATTCCTTCTAGTAACATATGCATTGCTTCATTAATCAGTGGAACAATTGCACGTGTTGTAATAAATCCAGGATATTCATAGACCTCAACTGGTGTTTTACCAATTCGTGAAGCAAACTCTTTAACTTTTAAAACTGTTTCATTTGAAGTGTGAAGACTTTTAACAAGTTCAACCATTGGAATTTTTGGAACAGGATTTAAAAAATGCATCCCAATAACTCTTGTTGATCTTTCTTTAGAAATAGATTCCGATATTTTTGTAAGGCTTAACGTAGATGTGTTTGATACAAATATTGTATCTGGATTTGCAATCCTATCAAGTTCTTTAAAAACACTTACTTTAAGGTCAAAATCTTCCTGCACTGCTTCGATGATGATCTCAGAATCCTTTACCGAGTTAGTATCAGTTGCCCATTTAATTCTGCTGAATATTGCTTTTTTATCAGATTTTGTCATTGCCCATCTTTTAATTTCTCTGTCTATTGATTCAGTAAGCTGAGCTTTTGCAATTTCTAATTTTTCAGAATCAACTTCAACAATGGTTACCTCAAGCCCCATACCGGCAACAGTTTGGGCAATACCCTGTCCCATAATTCCAGCTCCGATAATGGCAACATGATTAATTCTATCGTCATCATTGGCGGAGTTTGAAGATTCTAATAAATCTTCTAATCTTAATTTTTCTTCCTGCATAAAAATCCTTACTTAAAACCGTCTTTAAAAATATAGTTTAAATTTTGTATTGGTAAACCAGAGAAAGTTGAAGATGTGCCGATCATTTTTAAGTGAGCAATTAGATATTTCAGGATAAATGATAAAGTTTTAAAATTATCATCCCCTGATGTTAATAATAAAACTGAATTGCACTTGACCGGATAAAAATCTTTTCTGTTTACTCTATTCATCTAAATACTAAAGTGAATCAAATTTTCACACTCAAAATTAACAATAAAAAAGGGGCAGTCCAAAGGATGATTGATTTTCAAAAATTAAATCTATATCTTTTTGTCAATCAAACTTTTAACTGCCCCGATTCAACTATTATCCTATTACTTAAGCAGAATAAGTTTCTTCATTTCTTTGTGTAATAAGCTATTATTCTGATCTATCACCTCAAATGAATAGAAATAAATACCTGAGGCATAATTCACAGCATTCCAGTTTACCGAATAATTTCCTGAACTCTTAATTTCGTTGATTATTTCTTCTAATTCTTGTCCAAGCGAATTATAAATGCTGATCTTTACATTTGCTTCTACATTTATCCAGTACTTTATCGTGGTTGTTGGATTAAATGGATTTGGATAATTCTGGGATATTGATATTTCTGTTGGTATGAATTCTACTTCAACTGCTATTACATCTGAATATTCAAAACTTCCGTTATAATCTACTTGTTTTAATCTGTAAAGTACTGTGCCATTATATGGAAGTGATTCAAAATCATCTTCATAAAAGTAATTTCTGAATTCTGTTATTGTTCCAGCTCCGGCAACAATATCCAGCTTATCCCATTCCTGATTCTTAAACTTTCTTTCAACTTCAAAATGACTGTTATTTGTTTCTGTTGCTGTTTTCCAGTTTAGTACAATTTTTTTATCTGTTTGGTTTGCTGTAAATGATATCATCTCTACTGGAATACTGAAATCTACAAAGGCCTCATAAACTCCTCTGCCGTGTGTACCTGCTCTTAGCATCTGATTTCCCGGAGAATAATCAAGATGCATTACAACTGTATTTGGCATATCTGTGGATATTTCAACCCAATTTACTCCATCATTTTCTGTAACAAATATTCCAATATCTGTGGCTACAAAAAATGTATTTGGATTACCAGTGTTTCCGGAATAAACAAATAAATCATTAACCGGAGAATCTGGTAAATTTCCGCTAATCGAAATCCAGCTGGATCCACCATTTGAGGATTTGTATACTTTGTTTGTTCCAAATCCTGAGAATGTTAAAAATACTTGATCTGGATCGGTTGGATAAATTGAAACCGATGTAATAGTTTTACTTGGTAAGCCTGAAGTTACATTTGTCCAGGTCAATCCTGCATCTGTCGATTTAAATACCTGGGTACTTGATGTTGCAAACATTATTGTAGGATCTGATTTACTTATTGCCATTTCTCTGACTGCACTTGTATTATTTACATTTGCAGAAATTGCTGTCCAGCTTCCACCATTATCGGTAGAACGATAAACCCTTTGACGAGCAACATAAAATGTTCCTGAAGTTACTGGATGAGCCAGAATTGGGGCTACCCACGCTACACTTTCACCTGTATTGATTCCTGTTGTAGCATTTTGCCAGCTTGAACCTCCGTTAGTTGTCCGTACCAATCCACCGTTTTGAGATTCACCTAGAATGTAATTTGCATTGAATGGATTAAAACATACTTCACCGCCATCACCACCAAATGCTGCTGCCCAATTCAACGTTGAATAAGTCTGCTGTGTTCCGTTATCTTGTGTTCCGCCAAGAATTCTACTTGATTGGAATGGACTTGCAGCAATTCTGTAAAACTGTGTAAGAGTAAGATTCTGATTATAATTGGAAAAAGCATCACCATTATTTGTTGTTTTCCAAATACCACCATCATTACAAACAAAAAAAGTATTTTCTATTGTTGGGTGGAAGAATAAAAAATGCTGATCAACATGAACACTACCACCGGAATAACCATTTGTAATATTTGTAAAATTTGTTCCATCAGTAGATCTAAAAACATCTATTACCCCAACATAAACTTTGTTTGGATTTTTTGGATTAACTCTTAGATATAAGTCATACCAGGCTTGTCCACCCTGACTCTGAAATTCAGAAGTAGTTGTTAGTTGAGTCCAATTTGCACCATTATCTGTTGATTTGTAAATATTAACTGTACTGCTATAAACTGCAGCATACATATAGGCCGGATTTGTCAAACACAAATCAAAATGAGTTCTAGTTCCAGTTACTAATCCGCTTCCAAAAGCTGCAAATGTAGATCCACCATCTATAGATCTTCTTAACCCATTACTACCGCCGACTGCAAATACTGTATCACCTGAAGAAGTAAATACAACATCATCAATTCTGCCAGTTAAAATTTGCGTCCAGGATGTTCCAGAGTTTGTGCTTCTATACAATCCGCTGTTTCCAAGTGCTGCTAGGAGATGACTGCTGTTGTTTGGTCTTACTTTCAATCTGGAAAAATAAGTAGAAGCTGGTAAGCCGCTTGTAATATTCGTCCAGGTAGTCCCTCCATCTGTTGATTTCAGTAAACCTCTTCCGTAATAAGATGCACCACTATATGTAGCCTCACCTGTTCCAGCATAAATTATACTCGTATTGGCTGGATCGATTTCTATTGCACCCATCGATAAAGATACCTGCTGATCTGTTAATGGAATCCATGTAATTCCAGCATCAGATGATTTCCACACACCACCATTAGCAGGACCAATATAAATAATGTATGGATTTGAAGGATCAAAAGTACCACTAACTATTCTGCTTGAAATATTTCCATAATTAAAATATGCTCCAGGAGTTGGTCCAAGACTTACCCAATTAAATGTAGGAATCTCAAAATTATTATCAGTTAATACTAATTGCTCATTTGTTTGTCTTAGCAATTCTCGCTGATCAAGAGAATTTTTGTAAGCATCAGTCGGAATAAATTCTTCCGGAAATGCACGTTGTTCATAAAACCACCACTCTCGCATAAATGATTTACGAGCCTTTATTTCATCCGGTGCTTCGGTAAAGACACTTTGAGGTTTTAAAATGTCTGTATACTGCTGTTGTGCTTGAATAAAAGTTGATAGCACTAGAATTATAACAGTAAGTAATTTGTGGAAGTGTTTAGTCATGATTTCTCTCATTTTATTTAATGTATAAAAATACAACAGAAATCATTCCAAATAACGAACGATTCAATAAATCTTTTTTAGTATTTTAATGAGGTAATTAAGTAAATATTACTATGCAAAATCAAAAATACTCCGCTTATTACTTACTGAAAATTGAATGAATAAATGACCATAATAAATGCCTTAACTAAATATTTTGGATACAAAGATTTTAGAGCAGGACAACAGGAAATAATTGACGAAATTATTCAAGGGAAAAATGTTCTTTCAGTTCTACCAACAGGAGCTGGCAAATCAATCTGCTATCAGATCCCAGCTTTAATTAGTGACAACTACTCAATTGTCATTTCACCTCTAATAGCATTGATGAAAGACCAGGTTGACTCATTAAATAAAACTAATGAAGTTGCCGCTTTTATTAATAGTACACAAAGTTATTACGAAACTGAAAAAGTATTTCAGGATATTCATTTTGGTAAAATAAAAATTGTATATGTTGCGCCTGAACGCTTAGAAAATCCTGAGTTTGCTGCCAGGTTAAAAATTCTTAATCCTCAATATTTATTTATTGATGAAGCACATTGCATTAGTGAATGGGGACACAATTTTCGTCCTAGTTATACCAAGTTAAGAGATTTTATTGAATTCACCGGCATAAAAAAGATTTCTGCTTTTACCGCAACCGCAACACCCGAAGTTGTTAAAGATATTGTTAAGCAACTTGGATTAAAAAATGCTAAAGTCATTATCAAAGGATTTGAACGTGAAAATCTATTTGTAAACGTTGAGATAACAAAAAAGAAAAAAGAACGATGTTTAGAACTTGTTCATCAATTCAAAACCCCTGCTATTATTTATACATCATCTCGCAAAAAAGCTGAAGAATTAGCTGAATATTTAAAATTAAATAAAATCATATGTGAGTATTATCATGCCGGACTTGATCCCATAATCAGGAAAAAGATTCAGGAAGATTTTATTGAAGATAGATTGCCTTTAATTATCGCAACAAATGCTTTTGGGATGGGCATCGATAAGAAAGACATTCGATTAGTTATCCATTTTAATTCTCCAGGATCTATAGAAAACTATTATCAGGAAATTGGACGTTCAGGCAGGGATGGAAAGAACTCTCATACTTTTTTACTGTATGATGAAAGTGATATTCACATTCACGAATACTTTATTTTTAATTCCTACCCGACAAAAGAGATTATTAAAAACATTTATAATGCTATTTGTGATTCTGCACAAATTGCAATTGGAATGAAATCAGATAAGCAAATACCGATAAATCTTGGATATATAAAACTTCACACTAAACAGGATATATCCGGTGCAATAATAAATTCTGCTTTAAAGTACTTAGAAGACGCTGATTATATAAGTGTTAACTCCGCATATAAATCAGTAAACAAAATTAAAATACTCTTAACTGAAACAAGATTGAAAAGCTTTGTAAAAGGTACATCCAATGAACTAATGAAGGATGTTCTATTAAACTTTTTAAGAAATTATGGAAAAGAAATTTTTTCACGATTAACAACTATAGATTTAATAGCCTTGCAGTCTGAAACTGGATTAACAAAACAGGAAACCAGCGAAACTCTAATGAGTTTGGAATTCCTTGGTATTCTTGAGTTTTTAAAAGCCGATGGAAAAGAATCTATTTCATTGATTAAACCTCGTGTTAGAGTTGAAGAATTAAAGCTGAATTATAAATTAATTAACGAATTGTACATCAGCTCCAAACAAAAGCTAGATAAAATGGTTGATTTTGTTTACACCAATGAATGTAGATTCAGATATATTTTAAAATATTTTGGCGAGGATGCTAATACTTATGCATGTGGTAAATGTGATAATTGTCTTAAGCAAAATGGTTCACTTGAGAGTTCAATACCATATATAAAGGAAAAAATTGAAGATTTACTTGATGAAGAATTGAATGGAATAAGTGAAAAACAAATCACTGATATTTTACTTGGTACTGGGAAAAACATTGAACAACAAAATAACAAGTACTTCAATTCTTTGATTCATTATAAGAAAGAGGATATTGCACGAGCACTAAGAATTTTGATAAGAGATAATAAAATTCAGCAAAAATCAGTGGGCAGAAATAAATTATATTATATTCCCGATAACGAGTTAACGCTAGTGCCGGATTCTGAAATTGTTGTAGATTCTAATAAATCTTTTGAAAATAATATTGAACTGTATCATGCTTTGCGAGAGCTAAGAGAAAAAGCATCAAAAAAGTTTTTACAATCTGCTAATATAATCTGTCCGGATGATGTATTATCAAAAGTTTCGCAACGAAAGCCAAAAACTAAATCTGAGTTATTCAGTATTCCTGGATTTAACGAACGGATGTTTAATAAAATTGGAAATGATTTTCTCGAGACTATCAACTCTTTGAATACATCAACAATCAATAAGAATAGGAATGTCGAGAATGTTATTCCGCAGAATATTCTTGAGACTTATAATCTCTTGCAAAAGAAGTATTCACTTCAGGAAATTTCTAAACTTAGAAAGCTTAATGAAGCAGTTATATCAATGCAGATAGAAACGATTCTTGGATATTTACCGGAAACAGATATTTCATCAATTATTTCAACAGATAAAATCGAATTAATTTCTGAGAATTTTAAGAAAGGGAAAAAGGGGCTGAAAGAATTAAAAGAAATACTTCCTAAGGATTTTTCTTATCCACAGATACGGATCGCTCTGGCAAAGATTTCACGTTAATCGTTTTAGGTATTGGTTTCATTCTTTCGATATAAACAATCACACTATCAAAAAAAGGCTGCCATTTTTCTGGATCATCGTTATAAAATTTAATAGTATTGTCATAATCGTTTTCAATTACTTTAAATTTTTCTAAAACTTTTTCTTTTATAGTAAGTTGAGATAAAGAGGAAGTATCCTGCATAAAGATCATATCTGCATAAATTTTTATAAATTTTTTTTCATCAATGGCGGATGATTTTTTGCAGGATTGTAACCAACTTGAAATTACAATTGCAAGAAAAATTAGGAAGATAGATCCATATTTCATTTCATTTTCTTGCTTGCTTGAAACAATATTTTCTTTTCGCGCTCAGTCAGATTTTGGTAGCCGGATTGACTTATTTTATCAAGAATTTCATCAATCTCAGCCTGTGTAACTTCACTTTCATCTTTGCTATTTATATCATAATAATTTGCTTCATCAACGCTGGTATTACGCCTGAATGTACCCGCAATATTATCAAATATATTATTTTGAGATTTACTAGTTGATTTATAAAAGTAAGATCGTTTAAATAAGTTTTTTAGTTCAACATAACTGTTTTTATCAAACATTATAAACAAAAATCCAAATAGTGCACCACCAAGATGTGCCAAATGTGCAACACCGCTTGATGCTGAATCAACAGCCAGGAACTCAATTACAATTAAAAAGCCGATCAAATATTTTGCTTTAACCGGGATTAAGAAATACAGGAATATTAAATTGTCAGGGAAAAACAATGCATAGGCAATTAAAACACCATAAACAGAACCCGAAGCTCCGATTGTTAATGCAGGTACACCTCCGAGCAAAGGTGAAAAAAATAAATGTAAGAGCCCGGCACTAATACCGGCCAGAAGATAAAAAATTAAAAACTTTTTTGATCCAAAAACATTTTCAATGCTGGAACCGAACATCCACAGTGCAAACATATTAAAAAGGATGTGCGAAAAACCTCCATGCATAAATTGGTATGTAATTAATTGCCATACCTGAAAGTTAAATGGCCAATCAATATACCCGTTAATGTTTATTGGATTTAATGCCAACCACTTATTTAAAAATATTCTTCCTTCAATTGTGTTTTCTAGTAAAATTTGAAAGAAGAACACAATGCCATTTATTATTAGCAAATTTTTAATCACGGGAGGGAATGAAAGAAATCCTCCACCAAAACCTACTGGCCGATAATTATTATTCAATCTGATCCTTAAATTATTTTACGTCATTTAATGCAACAACACCAGGTAAAGCTTTGCCTTCAAGAAATTCGAGAGATGCTCCACCGCCAGTTGAAACATGCGATACTTTGTCTTTTAATCCTGCTTTAGTAATTGCAGCAGCTGAATCTCCGCCTCCGATTACAGTAATTGAACCAGTTGCAGTTACATCAGCTAAAACCTTTGCAATTGCATTTGTACCTTTTGCAAAATTATCCATTTCAAAAACACCCATTGGTCCGTTCCAAACAATAGTTTTTGCATTTCTCAATTCATCTGAAAATAACTTAATTGTTTCAGGTCCAATATCCAATCCCATTTTATCGGCTGGCATTGCGTTAACGCTTACCACAGTTGAAGGTGAATCATTACTAAATTCACTAGCAACAACAACATCTTTTGGAAGCAGGAATTTTATTCCTGATTTTTTTGCATTAGCCAAAACTTCTTTTGCAAGATCAATTTTTTCTGCTTCAAGTAAAGAGGTTCCGATTTCTTTACCTTCTGCTTTGTAGAAAGTGTAAGCCATTCCGCCACCAACAATCAGTGTATCAACTTTTCCCAAAAGATTATTTATAACATCAATTTTACCGGAAATTTTTGCACCACCTAGAATGGCAACATAAGGACGTTTAGGATTTGTGATTGCCCCGCCAAGATAATCAAGTTCTTTCTGCATTAAATATCCGGCAGCAGATATTTTTATAAACTTGGTTACACCTTCAGTAGATGCATGTGCTCTATGCGCACTTCCAAAAGCATCATTAATATAAACATCACCCAGCTCTGCTAGTTGTTTTGCAAAAGAGGGATCATTTTTTTCTTCTTCAGGGTGAAAGCGAACGTTTTCAAGAATTAGTACATCGCCGTCCTTCATTGCATCAACCATTACCTTAGCATCTGGCCCGACACAATCAGGTGCAAGTTTAACTTCTTTGCCAAGTAATTCACTTAAGCGTTTCGCTGTCGGCGCTAAACTGTATTTAGGATTCGGTCCGCCTTTTGGTCTACCCAAATGACTCATAAGAATTGCTTTACCGCCATCTGCAACAATTTTTTTAATTGTTGGTAATGATTCTGTTATTCTGATATCATCAGTAATATTTAAATTTTCATCTAGCGGAACATTAAAATCAACACGAACTAATACGCGTTTACCTTTAAGTTCTACTTTATCAATTGATAGCTTATTCATTTTTTCTTCCCTGCTAAAATTAAATTTTAATTAATATTAAAAAGGCGATCAATTAAGATCGCCTTAAGTTGAATAATTACATCTTTATTAATTTAGTTAACAAATCAACGCAACGGCATGAATAACCCCATTCGTTATCATACCAACTAACAACCTTAAAGAATCTTTTTTCATCTTTAAAGTTATTCTGCATGGTAGCTAAAGAATCATAAATAGAAGAACGTTCATCGTGATTAAAATCTGTAGATACAAGTTCTTCATTAGTGTATCCAAGAATTCCCTTCATATATGTTTCTGATGCTTTCTTTAACAAGTCATCAATCTCCTTTATAGAAGTATCTTTTGCTGCTCTAAAAGTTAAATCAACTACTGAAACATTTGCTGTAGGAACTCGGAATGACATACCTGTCAATTTTCCTTTTACTGAAGGAAGAACTTCACCAACTGCTTTTGCTGCGCCTGTGCTTGATGGAATAATATTAACAGCAGCAGCTCTACCGCCTCTCCAATCTTTTTTAGATGGACCATCAACTGTTTTTTGTGTTGCAGTAT
>CALLZX010000104.1 GCA_937858935.1 uncultured Ignavibacteriales bacterium
AGCCAATGCGAAGGAGTTGACTTTTTCTCAAATGGAAATATTCTTATTGGTAATGGTGCAACTCATTCGGTTAAGATGTTTGACAGCAATGGTGTTTACATAAAAGATTTTATTCCAAACGGTTCGGGCGGTTTAATGGCGCCTAATGCAGTGGTTATAAGAGAAAGTAATCCTGTGTCTGTTCAAGATGAATCATCTTTAAATAAATTTGATTTTATATTAGAACAGAATTATCCCAATCCATTTAATCCAAATACAAAAATAAGCTGGCAGTCCCCAATAGGTGGTTGGCAAACATTAAAAATATTCGATGTTCTTGGCAGAGAGCTTGAAACCCTGGTTGATGAATTCAGAGAAGCTGGTTTTAATTCTATTTTATATAATGTAAATTCATTATTGCCAAGCGGAGTTTATTGCTATCAACTAAAAGCTGGCAACTTCATTCAAACAAATAAAATGATTTTGTTGCGATAAAACTTTTGGGACGTGGTGTTTTTGATTATGATTAACCGCAGGAGAAAACTTCTGCGGTTTTTTGTTAATAATATTGAATCTATAATTAAGTTTATTCCACAATTTCCTTAACACGTCCAACTTCACCGGTTTCAAGTCGTACTTTTATTCCATGGGGATGCTTAGCAGATTTCGTAAGAATATCTTTAACAATACCTTCGGTAAGATTGCCTGTACGCTGGTCTTCCTTCAAAACTATTTTTACATGCATTCCTGGTTTTATATCAGATCGTTTAATCTCACTCATTAATAATATCCTATTTTAGTTTTATAACTAACTGTCACTCATTTTTACACCTGAATAGTGATAACTTCTTAAGTTCTTTCTAAATAATTCTATAGTTAAAGTAATCAATTAACCTTATTTAATAAATTCTGCTTTGATCTGCTCAGTCAGAGATTAACTCATAAATAAAATATTATCGGTTTTACCTTATATTTAACCCACGAATAATGATCTTCTCACTTAAAATAATATTTTCCAAAGTTTTTTAGTTAAGTAATAAAATTGATTCTAAATAAAGAAAGAATATCTAAAATGAAAAATGTTCTCTTTTGTTTAACACTGCTTGCACTAAGCGTAAACATTTTTGCACAAGATGAAGTTTATGTCTCTGAAAAGTATGGCAATGCATTAAAATTAATTCTTAAAGAAGACAAAACTTATCAATTGATATACAACGAAGGTGTTTATGAGCAGAAACTTGATTCGCTTTATCTTAGTTCAAACAAAAAGAGCACAGATAACTTTACAGCAATTCCATTTGAGCAAGGCAGCCAGCTTGATAGTATTGAATTAACTTTTACAAGTGAGATGGGATATCTTTCCACATATAACATTGCTATTGCAGCTTCATCCGGTGATGAGCAGAATTTAAACTTTTTGCCTTTATTTAATTATCAGTCAAATCCCGCAACAACTTACTCAGATAATCTTATAAAGTTTAAAATCAAGAAGGATAAATTTCTATTTGTTGCTAAGAAAAACTATGTAACAAATGAAACAGAAGTTTCAAAATTTGAAATTTCGCCAAAACTAGGCAGGCTCGAGATATCAGAGAATTATTCAATGGGCGCCAATCTTGTTGCTGTATTTAATGAAAAGGGAAATATTGTTATCAGTGAGAATGGGGCAAATCCTATTGAGTTTGTTATACAAGGCAAAGTTTCAGAGCAGGAAAAACCCAAAGCACTGGATTACACATCAGTAAAAAACATTAGTATTGATTGGAACTTCCCATCTCTTTATAACACTGAAAACTATACTGCCTCGTTAAATCAAGATACAATTAATGTTAAAATAGAAGTTTCACTAAAAGAAGCTTTGAAAAATCTAAAGATAAAAGAAAACAACTGCTTACTAATAGTTAATGAGCCCGAAGATGTATTTGAAAAATTTATTGTCTTGCATAAAAGCTCTAGTGTTGATTTAGGATACTATGATGAAACGGATAAGAACATTTTTGATTTCAGTTTTTATAATCTTAAAGAAGATGAACAAGGCTGGCTGGAAAAAATTAACTATTCTAAAAACACAAAGTTTATTGTTCTCAGTTCAAATGAAAGTGTTATTTATTCAACCGAACAATCTGTAAGCAAACTTACTGAGGCGGGGTATTACAGTTATGAATACATAAACCTGGCAAGAGAAATTAAATCTGTTGCAAATATTTGTGTAGTAAATGAAAATCTTTTAAACAAAAAAATCTCTATTGCACAAATTAAAACCGCACTTTATAATGCAAGTGTTAAGTTAAATCATCGTACTCTTTTTCCCGAAGGAACAGATGATTACGCAATAACCACGGAGGCTGCACCATCGGTAAATAGCTTAGACTCAACAGTAGAATATTCCGAGTACACAAACCCGGCAAAATTACGCGGTGTCTTTTATAAGTCTAAAATCACAAAACAGGAATTAGATGCAATCTGGAGAAAAGTCTTAAATCAATACACTAAAGAAGCCGAATATGATAAAGAATTATTTCACACAATCTATAAAGAATTGAATAATGAAGGCTTTAGCATGAACTTGTTTGGCGAGCAAAGATATATTATGAATGAAAATGATTTCAGAGCGTTTGATTATTTATTAAAGCATTACCCAAAAGCTACTAGTGTAGAATATAACACAGATTACAATTATGATTACTCTACATATTTCCCCGCTATAAGTGATGTTAAATATCTTATATCAAATGTTCTTTCCAGAAATTTATCCGATGGTTATGAAGTCAATCCAACTTTGGAGCAGAAAAAGGAAATAATTAATCGTTACGGAAACTATCTTTATGATTCTCCTAATGATTATTACATGCTAACCGCTTATGCTGGTTCATTGATTACAAATAAGAATGAACAGGAATTGTTTTCCTTTTATGAAAACTTTGTTTCAAGATTTGATACAAAAAACATTATTGAATCACTAAATAACTATTACGAAAATAATTACGAGTTAAATTGGTACAATCTGAAAAATGATTTTTCAACAATGGCAAACAATGTAAGCTGGTATGTTGTTGATAATAAAATTTCTGATCCGGTTAAAATTAAAAAAGCAATTGAGTGGTCTGAAATGAGTTTGAAACTTTCACGAAACAACTCTTATTATATGGATACACTTGCTCAATTGTATTATAAAAATGGCGATAAGCAAAAAGCTATTCTTACTCAGGAAGAGGCTGTAAAAAATTATAAAGATTCAGATGTTAATCCGGATACTTTAACTGAAATGAAAAATGTTTTGGAAAAAATGAGAAGCGGCAATTATAAATAGTGAGCATACAATTAGACTAACAATCAATTTATAAATCCCTTCTATAAATAATTCTTTTAGTGGGAAGCAACTATTGTCTAACAATGTATGATAATTTGAATATTTTTTGAAAGTTGCATTAAGCAATTTTACTTTTTTTGAAAATCTAATAAAAGAATACTAAGATGGATTCTGCATTAGCACTTATCTTAATATTTGCAATTCTGTTTCAGCTTACTGCCGCAGGATTTGCTCTTTCCTTTATAAAATATACAGGCTTTAAGTTTTCCTGGACCTTTATCGCAATCGCACTTTTTCTTATGAGTATCCGCAGAGCAATTCCATTGTATATGCTTATTACTCATTCTGGTTATTCATTAGATCTTACAAATGAAATTATTGGTTTGATACTTTCAATATTAATGATGTTTGGCGTACGCGGCATTGGGTCTCTTTTTATTGAGCGAAAAACTGCTGAAGAAAAAATCAAATCTCTATTAAAAGAAAAAGAATTGATTCTTAAAGAAGTGCATCATAGAATAAAAAATAATATGAGTACCACTTACAACCTGCTAGTTTTGCAATCCGACTCTCTTGCAGATAGAGAAGCAAAGAAAGCTATAGATAATGCTGCCAGCAGAGTGCAGGCAATGTTAGCATTATACGAAGAATTATTTATCACTGGCAGCTATTCTGATGTGTCATTAAAAAAATATCTTCCCGTGCTGGCAGAAAAAATCATATCCAATTTCCCAAATAGAAAAATAGTTAAGCTCAAAGTTGATTCAGATGAGTTTACATTAAGTGAGAAAAAGATATCAAGCCTTGGTTTAATAATAAACGAGCTTCTTACCAACATTATGAAGTATGCCTTTACTGGAAAAGATTCCGGTGAAATTTTAGTTCAGTTAAGAAATAATTCCAACAAAATCTTGTTGACAATTGAAGATAACGGGAACGGAATCCCTGAAAACGAGGATTTGAAAAGTCCATCTGGTTTTGGACTTTCGCTGGTTGAAACACTAACTAATCAGCTTGAAGGCACGATTTCGTTCGATGGAAGTAACGGGACAAAAGTTACCCTGGTGTTTGATGCTAACTAAATCTGCTCACATCCGTCTCATAATCAATGCAGATGAAAAATCTATTGCGCAAAAGGTTCTAGAAGAAATTCTTTCCAAAATTTCCATTGATAAAAACTCTATTACAGAATTAGAGCCATATCAGGAAGCTTATCATTACGATGTTTCTTTTACAGTTGAACTTGCAGCTGAAAGTTATTCTGATCTTGAGCATAAAGCATTTCAACTTTGCTCAACAATTGTAAATGGACCATGGTTATTTCTTAATCTGCCCATTGCAGAAAATGATTTTGAGTTTGAAGCAATTTATAATCATGAAGCATTTATTCTTCCTTCGTTTGAATACATGAACAAACTTAAGTGGGCGCATTTAGAAATTGCCCAATAGTTGCGTCCTGGCAAATCATATTTTTAACTAATGCTGATAATTAAGTTTTATTTTTTTTTATGTTAAGGTATAAATTTTAAAGAGTTTAGAATCCATTACTATTTATTTACATCAGATAATCAACAAAATTAATTATTAATTCTAAGGAGAATAAAATGGAACAAGCAGTTCAAAATGCACCCACATCAATGCCCCGCATTGGCGATAAAGCACCATCATTTAAAGCAGTAACCACACAGGGAGAAATTAATTTTCCAGCAGATTATTCCGGTAAATGGGTAATCTTATTCAGTCATCCTGCAGATTTTACACCTGTATGTACTTCTGAGTTTATGACTTTTGCTACAATGGAAAAACAATTTGAAGAAGCTAACACTAAACTTGTTGGTCTTTCTGTTGATGGGCTTTACAGTCACATTGCATGGTTAAGAACCATCAAAGAAAAAATTGAATACAAAGGAATGAAAAATGTTGAAGTTACTTTTCCTTTGATTGAAGACATTACAATGAATGTTGCAAAAACTTATGGTATGCTTCAGCCGGGCGAAAGCACAACAAAAGCTGTACGCGCAGTTTTCTTTATCGATCCCAAAGGAATAATAAGAACAATAATTTATTATCCGCTTAGCCTTGGTAGAAATTTTGATGAGCTTTACAGAGTTATAATTGCATTACAAACTGCAGATGAGTTTGGCATTGCAACTCCTGCTGATTGGAGACCGGGCGATGATGTAATTGTTCCTCCGGCAGGTTCTTGCGGAACAGCAAAAGACAGAATGGATGGAAAAGAAAAAGACGTTAAGTGTTATGATTGGTTCTTCTGTACAAAACCAATTAGCAAAGACAC
>CALLZX010000105.1 GCA_937858935.1 uncultured Ignavibacteriales bacterium
CTTGCAGATTTAATGTCAATCTATTCAAATCCTCTGATGCGTGAGCTATTTGCTGTATCCCGCTTGCACTCTGTGATGTTACACTGCTGATTGCTTCTATATTTTTACTTATATGCTCAGCAGCACCCGATTGTTCCTCGCTTGCAGTTGCAACCTGACTAATTATATCTGAAACTTTATCAGCACCTGTGATTATTTCTTTTAATGAATCCCCTGCTTTGTGAGCAAGTGATTTACCTTTTTCAACTTCAACAGTACCCCGCTGCATTGATTCTACTGCACCGCTTGTATCCTTCTGAATCTGTTTTATCATCGAAGCAATTTCTTTGGTTGCTTTTGTTGTACGTTCTGCAAGTTTTCTTACTTCGTCTGCCACTACTGCAAACCCCCTTCCCTGTTCACCTGCTCGCGCTGCTTCTATTGCTGCATTTAATGCAAGCAGATTTGTCTGGTCTGCTATATCATTAATAACTTGTACTATCTCACCAATCTGGTCGCTGCTCCTGCCAAGTTCCATTACAGTATCAGCGCTCTGCTTAACCACTTCAGCAATTCTATCCATACCTTCTATTGTCTCAGCAACTACTTTACCACCGACTCTTGCAGATTCACCAGCAAATCTGCTAGCCTCAGAAGCCGCTGTTGTATTTTTAGTTGTTTCATAAATTGTTTTTGTCATCTCCTCAACAGCTCCGGAAACTTCGCTTGCTTGAGAGGCTTGTTCATGGGCCCCTGCAGCCATTTCCTCAGTGCTTGAAGAAATCTGATTTGCCGCACTTGCTGTGGCTCGAACAGCTTCAGAAACTTGACTGATTGCTTCATCAAGAGCAGAAGCCACGGCATTAATAGTTTCTTTAATAGTTTTATAGTCCCCATTACAATCTGAATTCATTCTTGCCGTTAAATCTCTTGATGCAAGCTGCTGTAATATTTTAATTGTCTCTCTGAATGGAGAATAAATTGCATCTAATGTTTTATTAAAACCCTCAACCACATGCCGATACTCACCATGGTGTGCATTTTTATTTGCACGTTCACTTAACTTTCCTTCAATTGCTGATTTCGATAAAGAGTTAACATCACTTACAAGACGATTTATATTTTCTGCAACTTTATTAAGGCTGATTGATAAAATGTCTTTATCAGATTTTGGTTTGATATTTAAATCAAGATTTCCTTGTGCAATTTTTTCGGCTATAGAAGATGACTCTTTAATGTTTTCAATCATTTTTGAAAATGACCGTTCAAGATGGCCAATTTCATCATTCGTATCTGCTTTTACATATACATCAACATCACCGCTTGCAATTTTTTCTGCCGCCAAGGCTAGTCCATCAACGTGCTTGCTGATTTTTCTTGTAATGAAAGTAACGATTACAGTTATAATTACTAGAATACCCGCAGCTGTTAAAACTAAGTAAAGAGTTTTTGATGAGATTATTTCCGTTGCCGAAATTTCAGTATTTGCATTGTATTCATTTGCATATTTTACTACCTGATCTATATACTTTCGATGCGTATCATATTTTTCCTTCATTAAAGTTAACAAAAGAGTTTTTGCTTCTTCGTTTTGATTGTTCTGAATAAGTGGAAAAAATTTTAAATCCCGCAATTCAAAATATTCGACTGCAGGTTTATAAGAGTTAGAAACCATATCCTGTTTCATGGGGCTTTCGCTTAATTCAGATCGCCAATACTTGTGTCTGGTTTCAAATTCTTCACGCAGCAATTTTGATTTTGAAATAAGTTCATTACGCACTGATTGATTTTGTTCATTTATCAATTGGAAGCATATAAGATGGGTTTCAACTATATAATCAGGTGGTGGAAGAATATCTGCAATCAAATCCTTACCTTTAATAATTTCTTTATACAGATCCCCGTTTATCTGTACCTGCTGGATTGTTTTGTATGAATTGACAGCAAAAATTACTAGACCCAAACCGAAAAGTAAAAGCACTACTCCAAATTTATAATTGAGTTTTAAATTATTAAACCAATTCATTTTTGTCTCTAACTGAACTTATTAATTGTTATATGTTATTTAAATCCTCCAATCAAACAAAACTCTAAATGTTATAGTTAACACAACCACCCTGGCCCCCTTAATTTCAAAATCAATATTAAGTAAAGCGGAGATGGCCTCGTTTCTAATCTTTTATTGCTATACGTGTACTAACTTTCTATTTTTACTCGCTGCAAAATTGCTATCCTTACTATCAATTTTAAAATTTGAAATTAAATCTTGCAGATTTAAAGTCAGCCGGTTCAAATCTTCTGAAGCATGAGCAATCTGCTGAATACCGCCTGCACTTTCATTGGTAACATTATTAATTGATTCAATATTTTTGCTGATTTCTTCTGCTGTGGAAGATTGTTCTTCACTTGCAGCAGCAACCTGGTTTACTAAATCCACAACAGATTCTGCACCCTTAATAATTTCTTTAAGTGAATCACCTGCTTTTAGAGCAGATTGTTTTCCCTTTTCAACTTCTTCTTCACCCCGGTTCATAGATGCAACGGCACCACTTGTATCTTTTTGAATTTTCTTAATCATCTCAGCAATTTCTTTTGTTGCTTTTGTAGTTCTTTCAGCAAGTTTTCTTACTTCATCAGCTACTACAGCAAAGCCTCTTCCCTGTTCTCCTGCACGCGCTGCTTCTATTGCTGCATTCAGTGCAAGAAGATTAGTTTGGTCAGCTATATCATCAATCACTTGAGCAATCTCACCAATTTGATCACTACTCTGACCAAGTTCTTTAACTGTCTCAGCACTTTTCCTAACAACATCAGCGATTGTGTTTATTCCGGCAATTGTTTGTTCTACAACAACTCCACCATCTTTTGCAACTTTACCTGCAAATTTAGAAGCATTAGATGCTGTTTCAGTATTTTTAGTAGTTTCAACGATTGTTTTTGTCATCTCTTCAACAGCAGATGCAACCTCCGAAGTTTGAGCACTTTGCTCCTGTGCACCTGCGGCCATTTGTTCTGCACTAGAAGATATCTGATTAGCAGCACTAGCTGTTGCCTGGACGGCTTCGGAAACTTTTGAAATGGTATCGTTAATATGATTTACAGCGTTATTAAATCCTGTAAATAAATCTGAAATCAATTTATCCTTACCATCACAACTTAGCCGGACAGAAAGATCACCATCAGAAAACTTATCCATCTCAACCAGCATCTGTTGTACGCATTGTTTTAGGTAAACTTCTTTATTCTTGGAAAGTGTTTTTTCATTTTCCGCTTCATGTGCCGCTGCTTCTGCTAAATGTCCTTTTTGTTCGGCAGCTTCAATAGAGCTACGAATATTTCCAACCATAACATTAAATGATTTTGATAAACTGCCAAGTTCATCTTTAGAATTTATTTCCAGTGAAACATTTACATCACCGCCTGCAACCTTGTTTGCTGCAATCTGCAAATTTTTAATTGGTTTAATAAATGCATTAACAGCAAAGAATAATATGATAAAACTAACTATCATTATTATTGCTGAATACAATATCATCCTGTTAAATGAATCCTGGTTTGCTTCCTGTACTCTTGCTTTTTCAAGGATCACGTCATTTTGAATTTTATCGATAAAAGGAAGAAGTACACCTTTTAATTCTCTCCATATTTTTGTTTCTTTTGTGTTCAGTAGTTCTTTACCGCCTTCTTGATCACCAGCCACAGCAAGATCCTGTACTCCCTTTTTTAGTAAATCAATTTCTTCCCAGATACTTAATATTTTATCGATATCATTTAGTTCTTCGTTTTTATCTTTAACAGATTTTTTGGCGATTTCAATTTGATTTAAGAAATCTACATGTGCTTGTTTGTAATTTTCTTTTGCTTTTTTGTCCGTTGGATTTAGCAGCACATTCCTGGTTGCCTGCTCAGATTGCAAACCTTGAGCGTACATATTTGTTAATGCCAGAAGAAGTGATTGATCGCCATCAATAAAATTGATCATAGATTCTGAAGTGGAGTTAAGCGATTTGATTCCGTAAAGAACCACAAGCATAAATCCGAATGAAATTATCATCACAGGAATAAAATACTTTGTTCTGATTTTAAGATTATTGTACATTTTCATTTTAGTATACCTCCCGATATTTGATACAATCCATAATAATTTTTGATTTTTTTTGCGATCAACTCAAATTCTGTTGATATACAAATAACCTAATTAAATAATTTCGTTAACGTGATATATTACCTTTTCATAACATATTATTTATAAATAATATGGGCAGCCATTACCCTACGGCCACCCAAATTGAATAATCCTAAAGACAGAGCAAGCCCGTCTTTACTCATTTAGAACTAAATGTGAACTAGTTTTCCATTTTGTCGTACCGCAAGATTTCCGCTTGATGAATTATCAAGTTTAAATTGTGCAATCAACTCTTGCAGATTTAATGTCAATCTATTCAAATCCTCAGATGCGTGAGCGATTTGCTGAATGCCGCTTGCACTTTCTTGTGTTACACTGCTTATCGATTCAATATTCTTACTTATCTGCTCGGCTGCACTTGATTGTTCTTCACTTGCTGCCGCTACCTGAGTTACAATATCTACAACACGTTCAGCACCAATAATAATTTCTTCAAGAGATGCCCCGGCTTTTTCTGCGAGCAGTTTTCCATCTTCAACCTGCTTTGTTCCTTCTTGCATTGAATCAACAGCATCATAGGTATCCTTTTGAATTTGCTTTATCATTGATGCAATTTCTTTTGTCGCTTTAGATGTGCGTTCAGCAAGTTTTCTTACTTCATCTGCCACAACTGCAAATCCTCTTCCCTGTTCACCTGCTCGCGCTGCTTCTATTGCTGCGTTTAGTGCAAGAAGATTTGTCTGATCTGCGATATCATCTATCACTTGTACTATCTCACCTATCTGATCACTGCTCTTGCCTAATTCCTGAACTGTATCTGCACTCTTTCGGACTACTTCAGCAATACGGTTCATTCCAATAATAGTTTCTTCTACAACATGTCCGCCTTCTTTAGCTATTACGCCGGCATTTTTACTTGCTTCAGTAGCTTGAACAGTGTTCTTAGTTGTTTCATAAATTGTTTTAGTCATCTGTTCAACTGCACCTGCAACTTCTGTTGCTTGTGAAGACTGTTCCTGCGCACCTGCAGCCATTTCTTCAGTGCTTGAACTTATCTGGTTTGCTGCACTTGCTGTGGCTTGTACTGCTTCAGTAACTTTAACAATTATATTTCTTATGTTATCTACAACCTGGTTAAATCCTGTAAAAAGTTTTCCGATAAGATCATCTTTATTTTCAACTTTTAAACCTATCGATAAATCACCCTTTGCAAATTTTTCCATTTCAACAAGCATTTTTTGTGCGTGATGGTTTAAATAATTTTCATGCTCTTTTGCTTTAGTTAAATCAGCAACAAATTCTAATGCTCCAATTACATTTCCATTTTTGTCCAGATTAGCTTTAGCGGCATATGCTATAGGAATTTCTTTACCTTGCGGTCTTGCAAATGTTTCTGCTGTTTGGGCTGACTTTGTTAGCATAGCTTTATGTGTTGCACAATTAGCAGTTCTGCAATGATCTGTTTTAAATTGATCATAACACTTTTGCCCAATTACAGACTTTTGATCCTTACCAACAACACTAGCTGCAGCTTTGTTAAAGTATGTTATATTAAAATCAGGGTCTATCATCATTAATGGCGAAGGCAAACCATCAAGATCTTCCATCTGCTGCGTTATCTTATCAGACATTGCATTAAATGAGTCAGCCAGCTCACCAATCTCATCATGTCTTTGAATATCAACATTAACTCTAAGTTCACCTTTAGCTACTCTTAGTGCAGCTTTATGAAGCACTTCTATTGGTTCACTTATATTTTTAGAAATAAAAAGTCCAATTAGGATTATACCACCAACACTAAGTGCGGATATCAGAGCAATAATTAATGATTTATTTGCAACAGATGCATTAACCGGCTCCATAGACATTAGTAATTCAAAAGCACCGTGAACTTCGCCCACTTCCCAATTTTCCATCTTTGCGCCGGTAATGTCCTTGCCATCATCACGTCCCCAATATTCAGATGATTTTTGCGGATCCCCATGACAGGTTAAACACTCTTTAGTTAACGTAATTGGTCTAAAAAATCTTACAGCATTTGTTGCTCCATCAATTTCCCAATACTCTTTTTCATTACCAGTTTCCATTCTTTTCAATATTTCCGCTTCATAAGAATCAGGTTCATTATCCGGATTTCTTGGCTGAAACTTTGGGACTTTAAAATCCATATCAAGTTCTTTTGCTTTTTGCTTAACAACCGTTATTGCCGAAAATATAGGGACAGTATATAGCACATCTTCTGTATTAGTTAAATCATTTTTGAATACCCCAACTGTTTGCTGTTTTGCGGTATATTCTCTAACAGCTTCGGCTTCAATTATTAAAGCCCGCGCTTTTGAAACGAGAGCGTTTACCTCAGAGTCTTCATATAGATTATAAAAGTACCAAAAACTCAGAGCTCCGCTTAAAACTGAAATAATAATAAGCGGCAGTAAAATTTTTCTACTGATTTTTAGATTGCGCCAGTACTTTAACATTGTTTTTCTCTTCTTCCATGCTTTTGTTAAAGATAAGGCAGCCTCCCTAGGCTGCCTATTTTCAGTATTATTCGGAACTGTCGGGAGACAGTCCTCAATAAATTATATATGAACCAGTTTTCCGTTTGTGCGCACTGCTAATTTGCTACCACTTTCATCTACCTTAAATCTTGCTACCAATTCCTGTAAGTTTAATGTTAATCTGT
>CALLZX010000106.1 GCA_937858935.1 uncultured Ignavibacteriales bacterium
GAAAACAAAATTGCAGCATCAACTCCAACTAGATCCACAGGTTGAATTGTAACCTCTGCAGCAAGCTCTGGTGTTTTGCACATTGTTAGAAAATCTGATTTTGCACGCACGGCTCTATACTCAGGTAAATATCTTCCAGCTTGGCGCATAATCCAGATTGGTGTACGTTCAACATCTTGTCTTCTACAAGCTCTAAGAAATAAATCATTTTTAAGTTCGCTCAAAATTTTCTCCGTTATTTTTCTGACTTTTTGTAAAACTCAATCATTTTGTTTGCCAAGCCTTTAATTGTAAACTCATCCGGCATAATACTTACTTTAACTTTGTTGTTTTCTATTGCTGATTTTGTTGTTGGACCAATTGCGGCTACATCGTAATTTTTAAAAAATGAAACTGGATTATTAATGTTCATTATTAATAAAAAGTTTTCAAATGTAGATGGACTTGTAAAAATAAAAACCTCTGGTTTGCTTGAATTAAGCTGTTCAATATTTTGCTTTATAGATTCTTTTGAAGGAAGCGAAACATTGTAAACAGGAACAGTTACTATCTTTGCCCCTAGCTCTTCCAATCCCTTTGGTAAATCTTCTCGCCCAATTGCAGAACGCGGAATGAAAACCAATTTATTTTTCAGATCATAATTAGATAATTCCTCAACAACCCCCTCACCAGAAAATTTCTTTGGTAGGATATCAACTTTGATATTATTTTCTTCACAGACTGATTTTGTTTTGTTGCCAACTGCAACAACTTTAATTTTTTCAAAATCAATCTGCTTGTCTAACTCATTACATCTTTTAATAAACATTGTTACGGCATGAGCAGAAGTAAAAACCACAAAATCAATATTTTGGTAAGACAATATCACTTCATCAAACTTATCCCAATTATTTGGAGGAACAATCTCTAATGTAGGAAATACAATTACATCAGCACCAAGTTCGCTAAATATTGCAGCAGATTCTTTTGATTGTTCGATTGTTCGGGTAAGTACAATTGTTTTGTTTTTTAATGGTCTTACTTTGTTATTGTTAAAACCAGAATACAAACCATGTAAAATAAAATCAAAAAGTTTTTCGCGTTCCTCAATTAGCTTTTCCCCATTGTATTTATTCTCAACACCACGTTGAACTGCCCCAAATATACTTCCAAGCACAAGCTTAACAGTAAAGCTTTCATCTACATCACGAAACTGATTATCTCTTTTCCCTTTGTAAATAACATCACTTAAAATTGATTTTAGTTCATCGCTCATTCCGCGAAGCTCATCACAAAATTCATTCTGTGCATTCATATATTCTTTCTGATACATCAAAAAGAAATTTTGGTATTTCATCATGAACATATAAAGATGAATTATGTAAGTATGCAGTGAATCAATAATACTAATCTCAGATGCAATTTTGTTTTTTAGTGATGTGTTTAGGTTTTCGAGCTTAGAACTCATAATTGAAAAATATAATTCTTCTTTGGAGCTGAAATAATTATATACAGTTCCTTTGGCAACATCAGTTAATCGTGCCACATCATCCATCATCACTTCATGATAATTCTTTTTAGAAAAAAGTTCCGCCGCAACTTCAAGCATTCGCTCGCGCTTTTTTTCTTTACGTTTAATTTTTTCTTCTTTAACAATCATATTCTATTTTATTTGCCAACTATCCTGATAAATCACTGAAGCATTATTTGGATCAATAACTATTTGCTCGCCATCTGCTCGATAACCAAAATCTCCCTTGCTTTCCTTTAAAGTACTGAACAAGTGCCAAACATATTTGTTGTATTTTGCTTCCCACACAAAATCAACTTTCCAATCTTTGATTCCTTTTGGCAAGCCATTCTCAGACGCTATTTGGTTTGCAATTTTTTCGTCAACAACAAATTCACAATCGTTTGGATTTGAATTGCACTCAGGAATTCCAACTACTTCATATTGCGTCAAATCTTTTCCAGTGCTATCAACAGTAAATCTTATCAACTCATCAACAAATGGTTTTTCAGGCATATAGAATTTGTACACCATCAGAAAGTTTGGTTCAATATGGTTTGATTGAAAAAAATCCGCAGTAATATATTTCTTAAAGAACTCATCTCCGGTTTTTGATATTATAAACTGATCTGCTTTTTTCAGGACATCAAGTGGGATTTGCGCTTCTTCTTTTTCGTTGCACGGGATGCAATTACAACCATTTATTAAAAGCGAAAAAGATAAAGCAATTATTACAATCTGCATTAATTGAATGACTGTATATAATTTACTTTTCATTTAGCTCTCGCCGTTTGATAAACTTCTTTTAGAATTTGTTTTGCACCAGCCTTCAGCAAATCTTTTGCAAGAGTTTTCCCAAGTTTTTCCGGATCGTTTTTACTACCACGTAATTTTTTTCTATAAGTTACTGCTCCATCCAATGATCCAACAACAGCCTCAAGATAAAGTCCACTGGATTTAACTTCCGCAAATGCACCAATCGGAACCTGGCATCCACCTTCTAATGCACGAAGTAATGAACGTTCTGCAATCACAGCTTTATAAGTTTCATCGTGATGAAGTGATTTAATAATTTCATCAACTACTTTATTGTTTTCATGAATCTCAATTCCTAATGCGCCTTGCCCAACTGCCGGAAGAATATCTTCTTTTGTTATAAATGAAGAAATATGTTTTTTTAGATTTAATCTTTCAACTCCGGCGCGTGCAAGAATAATTGCATCCCATTCTGACTCTAAAAATTTCTGAATTCTTGATGGAACATTTCCGCGCAAATCTATAACAGTCAAATCAGGACGAAGATGAAGCAATTGAGATCTTCTTCTCAAAGAACCTGTTGCAACTACTCCGAACTCCGGCAATGACTGAATTGTCATTCCTTTTTTTCTAGCGATTAAAACGTCTTCCACTTCATGGCGTTTTGTAACGGCTGCTAATTTTAAACCTGCAGGAATTTGAGTCTGCAAATCCTTCAAGCTATGTACAGCTAAATCAATTCGTTTTGCAAGTAGCTCAACTTCAAGTTCTTTGGTGAAAAGAGATTTGTCTCCAATTTTTGAAAGTGCAACATCCAGGATCTTATCACCTTTGGTTTTGATGATGTTGATCTCAACTTTTACCTTTTTATTTCTCTTTTCAATTTCACGTTTAATAAAATTAGCTTGCCACAACGCAAGCTCACTTCCACGTGAACCTATTACAATTTTTTGGTTCAAAATTTATCCTTTGTTCTTTTCGTCTTTATTTGAGTTTAATCCGAACAAATCTCTAATCACAGAAATTTTTGCTGCCGTATCTTCAGCTCTTAAATCTGACTCAGAGATTTTTCTTAATTCAATTGTGGGATGATGAAGAATTTTATTTATAATTCTTTTAGTAATGATCTCTAATTTTTCTTTATCATCCTCAGAAAATTTGTTGATATTCTTTTCAACTTCTTCCGCGCGAACAGTTTCAAAATAATCACGTAATGTTTTAATCGTCGGCGCAGCTTCTAATGAATTATACCATTCAAAAAAATTATCAAGCTCTTCCTGGATAATTTTTTCAACCTTTGGAATTTCTGTTTTTCTCTTGCCTAAATTTTGTTCGACAATAATGTTTAATGAATCTATATCATGATAAAAAACATAATCTATCTTTTTGGATTCAGGATCAATATCACGCGGAATTGCAATATCCATTAGCACCATCGAAGCATAATTACGCTTCTTCATTGCATCTTCAATATCTTTCTTGGTGATAATCAGCCCCTCAGCACTTGTAGCACTTACAATTATATCAAACTTGTGCAAATGCTCTTTAAAATTTGAAAATGGAAACACAGCCGTTTTTAATTCAGCAGCAAGTTTTTCTGCTTTCTCGAACGAACGATTCGTAAGCGCAAGTCTCCCGATACCTCTATCGCGTAAATGTTTGGCTGCAATCTCTCCGGTTTCGCCAGTTCCAATTATCAATGCAGATTTTTTCTGAAGATTTGAAAATATTTTTTCCACAAGCTGAACAGCAGCATAACTAACTGTTACAGCCCCTTCGCTGATTGTTGTTTCACTAATTGCCCGTTTACCAACACGAGTTGCCGCATCCATAACCCGGCGAATCAGAACTCCTGCAAAATTCATTTCTTCGGAAATCAAAAATGAATCTTTTACCTGTTTAAAAATTTGGTTATCACCAATCAACAGTGATTCAATTCCACAAGCAACACGGAAAAGATGTTCAATAGATTCGCGAGAAATGAAATGCTGAAAGTTCTCATCCTTTACTTCAAAACTTGATTTATAATTTTTTATCAGGTTCTCTAAATCTTTTAAACTTGTTTTATCACTCTTTGGAATTGCATAAATCTCTGTCCTATTGCAAGTGGAAATAATTATTCCTTCAGCAAAAGCACTATCCTTTGTCTGTTGTATGAACTTACGAATTTCATCTTCACTTAAATGAAGTGCTTCTCTAAGTTCTACTGGAGCAGTGCGATGATTTATTGATATTCCAAGAAGATTCATATTCTAATAGAATGAGTGAAAACTTTTTCCTAAAAAATTTGTGATCATGGTTGACAGTATCGCAAGACAAAATCCGATGATAGAAAGAATAATTAATTTCTTCCCTCGCCATTTGCCTAAAAATTTATTGATAAGTCCAATTCCATATAGAACCCATACTGCAAATGTTCCAATAAGCTTTGGATCCGTAAAAGTTATATTTGGAAAAGCTTGCGGCAGCCAGATTATTCCGATGATTATTGTAATCGTTAACAATACAAATCCAATAATCGCGGCAATAAAACTCATACGTTCTAGGATTTCTAAACTTGGTAAGCGGTTAAATATTAAACCAAACTTATTGAGTTTTATTTCGTTATATAGGATGAGATATAAAACTCCATACACTGCTGAGATTGTAATTCCAGAATATCCAATCAATGCGCTGATAACATGAATACCTAGTAAGTTACTTCTTAAAACCTCTTTTACTTCGGTTAGATCCTGAATAAATAATGTTGATATAACCTGAAAAATTATTGA
>CALLZX010000107.1 GCA_937858935.1 uncultured Ignavibacteriales bacterium
ACCAACAAGAATGTCAACAACATGTCCAAATTTAATTTGTTTATTTGCAAACTCTTCAGGTATAAGTGTAAGTGTTGCACCCGTTGCTTTACCAATACCAAGAGCTAGATGTCCTGCTTTTCTACCCATAGAAATAACAAAATACCAACGAGAAGTTGTCTGGGCATCAACCATAAGATTTTTTACAACTTCAACACCAATATGTCTTGCTGTTTGGAACCCGAATGTTGGTATTCCATGTGGAAGATCAAGATCATTATCAATCGTTTTAGGAACATGAACAACTTTAATCCTACCGGAAGCCATCTCATTAACTTTAAGTGCGCTAAACGCCGTATCATCACCACCAATTGTTATAAGCTTATCCACATTTAACCTTAGTAAAGAGGTAACCGCGTTTTCTAAATGCTTAGGATCTTTGGTAGGATTTGACCTTGAAATACCAATGTATGATCCGCCTCTAAAGTGAATACGACTTACGTTTTGGATATTTAAATCTTTTACGTGAGTAATATCCCCTTGCATTATCCACTTAAAACCATCTTTTATACCAATAACTTCAACACCTTCAACAGCTGCGCGAATTGTAGCCGCGCCTATAACACTATTGATTCCAGGTGCCGGTCCTCCGCCAACTAATATGGCTAATTTTTTTGGTGCGATAGACATTTAATTTGAACTCCTTAAAAAATTATACGATCACGTTTTAGTATTAAAGACTAAAGAACTTTAAGCTTAGCAAATTTAAGCATTAATTGCTTTACATTATTTCCTTCAAAGTGTACAGTTGCTTTTGTTTGATCCCCATTGCCAACAACATCAACAACTTTTCCAAGACCAAATTTATCGTGCATAACTCTGCTTCCTATGCGCAAGGCGACTCCATCCTGATCAAAACTTTCATATTCAACTTTTTCAAAATATTCGTAATACATTTCTTTTTTAGTTTTACGATTAGCTTTTCGTCCTAGTCCACCATTTACTTCTTTATATGCATTGGGATCGAGCTCATCTATAAATCTGGATCTGCTTTGATATGCAACTTCACCAAATCTATATCGAGAACGTGCATGTGTAACGTAAGCTTTTTTCTTAGCTCTTGTTAATGCAACATAAAATAATCTTCTCTCTTCATCTACCGAAGCATCGGATAAAAATTTACTTGCGATGGGAAATATATCTTCTTCACACCCGCTGACAAAAACTATTGGCCACTCCAATCCTTTACTAGCGTGAACTGTAAGGAGCGTTACACAATTTTTAGTATCGGAATAGTTATCAATATCTGCAATCAATGAAACTTCTTCAAGATACTGTTCAAGCTTGGCATCTGCATTTGCAGAAGAAAATTCACTTAAAGATGCTAACAGCTGACTGATATTTTCCATTCTTTGTAGGGCTTCTTGCGTGCCTTCTTCCTTAAACATTCGGATGAGTCCAAGATCATCAACCATAGCACGAGTAAGTTCACCAACAGATAGTTTATCTTTTAAGCCGATGTACTTATCAAGCAAAGTTTTGAACTGCTTAACATTTTTTTGGATTCGTTCTTTAATATCAATTACTTCAAATACTCTTCCCATCGTTTGAAAGAGAGTTATTTCGTGTTTTCGTGCAAAAGCTATCATTCTTGTTACAGTTGTACTTCCAATACCACGCTGTGGAAAGTTCATGATCCTTAACAAACTTTCTTCATCATTCTGATTAGATATAACGCGAAGATAAGCAATAACATCTTTTACTTCTTTTCTCTTATAAAACTCAACTCCGCCTATAATTGTGTATGGAATTTTCTCTCTGCGAAAAATATCTTCCATTGCACGGGATTGTGAATTAGTACGATATAGAATTGCAAAATCATTAAAGACTAATTTTTTCTTAGTTAGTTCGTGCTTTATATATTTAGAAATTTGTGATGCTTCATCCTTTTCATCAGCACACTTAAGAAGCATTACTGGTTCACCTTCTTCATTTTCTGTCCAAAGAGTTTTAGCAACCTGATCCTTATTATTTTTGATAACAGAATCAGCAGCTTTAAGAATCATTTTAGTTGATCGGTAATTCTGTTCAAGTTTAAACAGTTTATACTTTGGAAAATCTTTTCCAAAATCTCTCATGTTTCCTATGTTAGCACCACGCCAGCTATAAATACTCTGAGCATCATCGCCAACCACAGAAATTAATCCGTTTCTTGAAACAAGTAATTTTAATAACTCATACTGAGCTTTATTTGTATCCTGGAATTCGTCAACAAGCAAAAATTCAAATCGGGATTTATACTTTTGTAGAATGTTTTTCTTCTCGTTAAACAGTTCGATAGGTTTAAGCAGCAGATCATCAAAATCCATTGCATTAAATTCTATTAGTCTTTTCTGATACTCAACATAAATATCTGCGATTTTTTCCTCGAGAAATGAACCTACATGTTTGCTTCTAAATTCCTGAGGGGTAATCATATGATTTTTAAGAAAACTGATCCTGTGTCTAACCGAATTAGTGGTAAGATTTTCCAGATCAATATTTAAATCGGTCATTATATTAGAAACTAGGGAAGTTGAATCTATGGTATCATAGATTGAAAAATTACTTCTATAATTAATATGTTTTGCTTCAGTACGAAGTATCTTAGCGAATACTGAATGAAATGTGCCCATCCACAAATCATCAGCTTTTTTACCAATCAACTCCTTAATTCTCTCCTTCATTTCATTGGCTGCTTTATTTGTAAAAGTAAGCGCAAGAATCGATTCAGGAGTGTAATTTTTCTTTATTAAGTAAGCAATTTTATAAGTGAGAACTTTTGTTTTGCCGGAGCCCGCGCCGGCAACTATCATTTGAGGTCCATCCAGATATTCAACGGCTGCAAGCTGTGCTGGATTCAAATCCTTAAATTGGTGCATAATTCTTTCTAATTTTTGCAAAAACAGGTGCAAATATATAAAAATCGAGCTCGAATGGAAAATTATAACACGTTTAAAATTTTATAAAATTCTTCAATAATGTTATAAAGAGAATAGAATAAATTTTTAGAGCAAATTTCAATTGTTTCAATGGCACGTTTATAGATAAATTACTATTATAGATAAAAAATTAAGCCAAAATACTTGTTAACTATAATGAATAAGATTAATACTTCAGCATCTCAACCTAATAATGATAAAACTGAATTGACATCTGATTTTACAAAAACACCTGCTTTTGGTGACTTCCAAAACAAGTTCGATGTTCTTGTTCATACGATTCCCGATGGATTAATTTTACTTAAAGATGAGCAAATAAAGTATTCTAATAAAAACTTTGCTGATATGTTAGGATACTCAATTAATGAAATTACAGAATTAGGATTGCGAGAAGTTATTGCTCCGAACGATCTTGAAAGAGTTTTGGAAAGAAGTAAAAAAAGACTCCGCGGTGAAACAGTACCTACCCAATATGAAATAGAACTTATCCATAAGGATAATAATAAAATAATACCTGTTTCTGTAAGTGTTGGTGTTATAGGTTCAGGCACTGAAAAATTTCAGTTTGTCATCGTCAGAGATATATCAGATAAAATTGAAATTGAGAATAAATTTGTTAGGGAATTACAACTTCAGCAATATTTTATGGATTACCTGCCTGACTCAATTTATTTCAAGGATATCGCCAGCAGATTTATAAAAGCAAATAAAGCAACATTAACAAAAATGGGATTAAGTTCATTTGATGATCTCCTGGGGAAAACTGATTTTGATATTTTTTGTGATGAACACGCTCAACTTGCAAAAAAGGATGAAGAAGAAATAATAAAAAATCGTACTTCCATCATTAATAAAATAGAAAAAGAAATTTGGCGTGATGGTAAAGTAACTTGGGCTTCTACAACTAAAATTCCTTTGATAGATGAAAATGATGTTGTTTATGGTACCTTTGGTATTACACGAGACATTACTGAGTTAAAGAAAGCAGAAGAAATTAAGGATGCTCTATTTAAGATATCAACAGCAGTAACCTCCCTTAACAACATTAATGTACTCTATGAATTTATTCATAAGTCAATAAGTGAATTGATGAGTGCAGAAAATCTTTATATAGCACTTTATCATCAAGAAACTGATACTGTTAGTTTTCCATATTTTGTTGATCAAGTTGATGAACCACCTGTTGAAAGAAAAGCAGGACGTGGATTAACTGAATACATTCTTCGAAGTGGAAAAGCTCATCTGATTAATGCCGAACTTGATCTTAAACTTCGCGAAGCTGGTGAAACATCATTGATAGGTGAGCCTACACAAATATGGCTTGGTGTACCACTTAATGTTGAAGGAAAAACTATTGGAGCTATTGTAGTGCAGGATTATTCCGACTCAACAACTTATAGTGATGAAGAAAAGGAAATTTTAATTTATGTTTCGGAACAAATTGCACTAGCTATTGATAAAAAACGTAATGAGGAAAAGATTATTCAATATTCTGAAGAATTAAAAGAAACAAACGCTGCTAAAGATAAATTCTTTTCAATTATAGCCCACGATCTTAAAAGTCCTTTTCATGGATTGCTAGGATTAACAAGAATGATTGTTGAAGAATATGATTCTATGTCCGAATCGGAAGTAAAATCTTATCTTCAAATTATTAAAGAATCAACAGAGAGCACCTATAAGCTAATTGAAAATCTACTGGAATGGTCCCGATTAGAATCAGGAAAAATGAAATATAACCCTGCACTGCAAAATATGTTTATGATTGTTGAAGATACTCGGATTCTCCTGAATCAAAATGCACGGATGAAAAATATAAACTTAAGAAATAAACTTGGTCATCAGAGTTTTGTTTGGGGAGATGATACAATGCTTCAATCTCTTGTACAAAATCTTATTTCAAATGCAATTAAGTTTACTCCAAACAATGGAATTATTGAAATAACAGAGAACCAGTTTGATAATTATATTGAATACACAGTTTCAGATACGGGAATTGGTATCAAAGAATCAGATATTGAAAAACTATTCAGGATTGATATGAGTTTTTCCACCAAGGGAACCCAACAAGAAAAAGGGACAGGGTTAGGATTAGTCCTGTGTAAGGAAATCGTAAATATTCATGGCGGTGAAATTAGTGTTCAGAGCAAAATTGGTGAAGGAACAAAAATTATTTTTACTTTAACTAAACCAAAATATTAATTGTCTAAAATGGCCGAGCAGAATTTTCAGAATCAGGATGATCTTGCAGGATTTGAAGACTATTTAGCAGAATTTGATAGCATTATGGCATTCGATAATGAAGATTGCCCTATATGTGGTGTTAGCATCCCGGAAAAAACAACAACTAGTAAGTCCCCTTTCGTAGAATACATCCACACAAAAAATGAATCTGATCTGAAAGAGATTAAAAAGAAACTTGATTTTCTTTGTATACCAATGAAAGTTGAAAAACGATTAGATCCTAAAGTAATGGATAGTATTAGTTATGATTATGTTGTGCTAATTCCATTAAGATGTTTAGGTTATATTAAAAAAGAAAAGGTCTGATTTCTCAGACCTTTTAAACATACCATAATTTTTTATTTAAGCAGCAGCATTTTCTTTACATCACTGAAATTCTCTGACTCAATTCTGTAGTAATAAACTCCTGAAGAATAATTATTTGCTCTCCATTCAATTTTATGATAACCGGCTTCTAAAAACTGATTTGTTAATATTTCAACTTTTTCTCCAAGAGAATTATAAATTGAAAGATTAATATTTCCGGATACTGGTAAAGCAAACTTAATTGTTGTTACTGGATTAAATGGATTTGGAAAATTTTGTTCCAAACTAAAATTTAATGGTGTGCCAACCTCAATCTCGATTTCATCTGAATATTCAAACTCACCATTAAAATCAATTTGTTTTAATCTATAAACATATTTTCCGGCTGAAACTTTATTATCTATAAATGTATATGATTGTTTTTCTGTTGTAGTACCATTTCCTGTAACGAATCCGATAGCCATCCAATCTTGTTTTTCATTTTTCCTTTCTATACTAAAACCTGAATTATTGGTCTCAGTTGCCGTGCTCCAAGAAAGATTTATGCTACCATCCGCACTGCTTGCAGTAAAACTGAAAAGCTCTACCGGAATAACATCTGTACCACCTGAGAATAAAATTACTCTGCCATCACGTGAGCAAGCAGCAAATTCACTACTATAATTTCCATCAACATCATCAAGATCAACAATATGCTCAGCAGCATAAGAATTAGTACCTCCACCAAATGCATAATTAAAAATGATATTTCCATTTACACTATTATACACATGTGCAATATCATTTAAAGATGCTGACCCAACTTCAGGAATTCCATCTGCATTTAAATCCCCGAGTACATCTTTTCCTAAAATATTTCCTCCTGTAGAATTAGACCAGATATTTATTCCCGTTGAACCTTCTATCATATGTATGTTTGGATTTATTCCGCTAACTAAAATATCTGGATAACCAGATTGATTAACATCAGGCACTATTTTTAAATCCTCAATAAAAACATTCGCGATTGATGTACTCCATATTTGCGAACCCGTTTCAGCATTTAAACAATAAACATTTCCTGCTGTTGTACCAACAATAACATCTGAACTTGATGAACCAGAAATATTTGGAATTTCACGCACAGTCCATGGAGTGCCGCTTGTAGGAAATACCCAGGCAATGCTTCCTAATTGATTAAAACCAATTACCTCATTTGTTGTTCCAACTCTTGAACCCGCAGCACCTCCAAAATCTGTAGAAGTTACCATATACTTTAATTTTTGTTGAGCCTGCTGATTTATTCTCCAGATTTCATTTCCATTTACGCCATTTAATAAATACACAGAAAATCTTCCGGAGCCTGTTGATTCGTTTCCACTTGCAGTCATTAAAACATCAGGGACACCATCATTATTAAAATCTCTTTTAACATCCAAACCCATTATATCACCATCATCAGTCGTGGATGAATTTCCAAATTCCCAGATTACTTCACCTGTTAATCCGTTAAGAGTATAAACAAATTCATTTCCTCCTGCTGTTCCAATCACAACATCTTCATGATTATCGCCATTCAAATCAGATGCTATTTGAACTCCTTGTTCATAATCAACTGAACCTGTGTTTATTGAACCAAAATAAGTTGAGTACTGCCATAAAATATCAGAAGATCCTGAACTATTACCATTTAAAACCAATGTCCAATAATTTTCTGTTGCTATAACAAGATCTTTAACTCCATCCCCATTAACATCTTGAATTTTTTTCATAGATCTTGGAGTGTAATCCTGCAAACTTGTTCCGGGATTATCAGGAATCTGTCCTTGCCAAAAAATATTTCCAAGTGTAGGATCAAAATTAACTGCATTACCCGTAACAAAAACATTTATTAAGCTTCCGTTTGAAGCATTAGAATGAATTCTGATTGTATCACTAAAAGTTGTAATTGAAGTGGGATAAAACCAAATCCTAAATGATGAGGAGGACAGTGCGGGTATATTAAGTGGTGTTGTTAGATTTTCAAAATAAAAATCATCACTACTTAAATTGATTGAATCAATGGTTAAGAGATTTGAACCAGCATTGTAAAACTCCAACTCAATATATGATGTTGAGTTTATCCTTTTACTTCCAAAATTGATTGGTGACGGAGTTGCAGTCAAATATGGTGCAGTAAAGACTCCATTACCTGTAACTCTCACTTTAGAATAATTTAACAAAGGATCATTGTGATAAAGTAAAACAGAGTCATCATATGCTATATTTGTAGTTGGAGTAAATTCAACGGGAATATTAACAATTTGTCCGGGCGTTATTGTAATTGGAAATGAAACGGGTATAGTAAAAACAGAATTGCTTATCGAAGCTGATGTTAAAATAAGATTTGAAGTACCATAATTTTGAATGGAAATGTTCTGCACTTGAGTGGAATCAATCATGACATTTCCAAAATTTAAACTTGGTGTTAATAATGTAATTCCCGGTGATCCGGAACCTCCCAAATCATATTTAAAAAGTTGTCTTCCGCTACTCGCTCCAACAGGTTCTGCAAGAAGCCAAAAGTTATTTCCATCCCAAGCTAAACCTCTCGGATTTTGTCTTAAACCAGGTTGTTCTGGTGGATTGAAAGAAAAAAGTGAATCTTCTGTTGTTAGACTAACAGCATAAATTTTATCTGCACCCTCAAACCCATCATTTACAAAGAAAAGAGTATCACCTTTAACAGTAATTCCCTGAGGCTGAAGTTGACCAGGAGCGAAGTTTAAAAAATCTAATGTATCAACTAGTTGCTTTGTTGTTGTATTTATTTTGTAAAGTGCAACATTAGCATTTGGATAATAAACAGAAATCCATAAACCTGTTCCATCCCAGGCAGCACCGCCAAAATACCATGAACCGCCAAACAGTTGTGTTGAGGTAATAGAATCTAAAACATTTCCATTCTGATCAATTTTAAATAAATCACATCTTGCAGTTTTACGTTCAACATACCAGAAATAATTTCCATCGAACGCCAAACCCTGAGATTCTTTAATTGATGGATAGTTAATAGCTATTGTATCAACCAAAACTCCTGAATCATCCACAGCATAAATAATTCCACGTCCAGTTGTGGAACTTGATGAAGATAGCCAGTACTTTGAATTTTCATAAACAAGTCCATATCCAGAGCTCCAGAATGTACCCGACGGAAGATTTACACTATTAATTAATGTTTGTGATTGGACAGTTGATAAAAGTACTAATACTAAAAGGAAAAATTTTTTCATGACAATTTCCTTTATTATAATTTAATAAGATACTTTAATTTCTTGGATGAGTTTTACACCACTCCTTAATATATTCAGCAATGGCAGTAGTTGTGGCCCCTGGAGTAAATAATTCTCCGACTCCGATTTCCTTTAATTTTGCGATATCATCTTCAGGAATAATTCCACCACCTGTAAGCAGCACATCTTCCATTCCCTTTTCCCTTAGCAAAGTCATAAGTTTTGGGAAAATTGTCATATGTGCACCGGACAAAATACTTATACCAATTACATCAGCATCTTCCTGCATTGCTGCTTCAACAATCATTTCAGGGGTTTGTCTTAATCCAGTATAAATAACTTCCATTCCCGCGTCTCGTAAAGCGGCGGCAATAACCTTGGCGCCTCTATCATGTCCATCTAATCCCGATTTAGCAACAACAACTCTTATTTTTTTATCCATTCAACAAACCTTCATACTTTGAAACAGCCGCTTTAATTTTTTCAGCATAAACTTCAATCTCAGTAGCATTGTACTCAATTGTTCTTGGTCGCATATGAAAATCATTTTCGTACCTTGGAATAATATGATAATGGAAATGAAAAACAGATTGTCCGGCTGAAATTCCATTATTAGATATGACATTAAACCCATCTGCTTTCAAGGCCCTTTTAATAACACCAGAAAGATATTGCGTAAGCTTAGTCAATTCTTCAAGTTCTTTAGCAGGCATTGTTAAAAAGTTGTCAAAGTGTGTTTTCGGAATAACAAGTGTATGTCCATAATTAACAGGATTTATATCAAGGAAGGCAATAAATTTTTCGTTCTCAAAAACAATTTCAGCTTCAGAAGTTTTTGATGCTATTTCACAGAAAATGCAATCCATTATTTGCTCGCTTTTAATTTGTTTATCAAAGTTAAATTATTTTACAGATAACTGCCAATAAATTTCTAGTTTGGAATATATTCCTTCGTTCTGTCAAATACTGCAAATAATCCGCCAGTGTGTACAAATATATTTTTCCTTCCGTTACCAGTCTTGAGATATTTTTCATAATACGCAGTAAATGCTTTACCAGTATAAGCTGGGTCAAATAGAATTCCAGTGTCTTGTGCAAACTTTTTAATCAAATCAACTTTTGATTGTGAAATCTTTTTGTATCCTTCTTTAGAATATCCGTCAAGCACAACAAGATTTTCCAGATTGATTTTACAATTCAATTTATAATCAAGCACACAACCTTCTGCAAGTTGTAAGATATGTTTTTCCATTTCTTCCTTTGTCATCAAAACATTTACAGCTACTATTTTAACATTTAGATTATTTAATGCTGCGCCCACTAACATTCCAGCAGCGGTTCCACCAGAGCCGCAAGCGGCTACAATTGAATCAATATTCTTAAGGTCCGTTTGTATTTTGAGTTCATTAATAAAATTAATATAGCCCCAAATGCCAAGTGTGGTTGATCCTCCACCAGGGAAAACGTAAGCATTCTTTTTCTTCTTAAGAAAAGCTAATCTTTGCTCAAACATTATTTCATTTACATTTTCATACTCAGCTTTAGTGAAATACTGAATGTCTGCTCCAAATACTTTATCAAGAAATAGATTACCATTTGGGTTTTTTGTTTCTTTACCCCACAAAAATAATTTTGTTTTAAGTCCAACTTTTCTGGCAGCTATAACTGTAGCTCTTGCATGGTTAGATTGATCTCCTCCTGAAGTAAATACTATATCCGCTTTTTTATTTTTTGCGTCTGCTAAAAGATACTCAAGCTTTCTAACCTTGTTTCCGGACAGTTCGCAACCTGTCAAATCATCTCGCTTGAGTAAAAAACTTTTACCTTCAAACTTTACTTCTTCAAATGGAGTTGGAATTTGCGCGAGAGAAATCTTTTTTGGGGTAATCATTTTGCTAACTCAATCTTTTTAAGTTTTGAATAAATCTTTCTTGCTTTTTCTAGATCTTCCGGAGTATCAACAGAGAAACTATCAAATTCAGTTTCAACAATTTTAATTTTAAATCCATTTTCAAGCATCCGAAGTTGTTCAAGTTTTTCCCATTGTTCCAAATCTGTTGGTTCAAGTTTAGTAAACTTTAGTAAATATTCTTTCCGATAAACATATAATCCTATGTGTTTGTAAATATCTGCTTTCTCAAGTATTTCTTTTTCATCCTTGGCATCACGCACAAAAGGAATTGGAGACCGTGAGAAATACAATGCAAAATTTTTATAATCAAAAATAACTTTTACGACTGAAGAAGAATTATACTCTTCAATATTATCAATCAACTTTGCAAGGGTTGATACGTTAACTTCGAGATCAAATAATAATGGTTCGATAGCCTGATCTATCATCATTCCGCTAATAAATGGTTCATCACCTTGTATGTTAACAATTATATCAGCACGAGGAAATTCTCTTGCAATGATAGCAATTCTATCAGAACCAGTTGCACAATCTTTTGGGGTCATAATTGTTGATGCGCCAAATCCTTTTGCTGCTTTTGCAACTTGTTCATCATCAACCGCAATAACAATTTTATCTATAAGTTTAGATTTGCTTGCTCCTTCAAAAGTATGTTGCAGAAGCGGTTTACCGCCGATATCAGCCAATGGTTTGCCCATCAATCTTGTAGATGCAAATCGTGCTGGAATAACACCAAGAATGTAAGGATTATTTTTTTTTGGCTTAACCTTTTTTGCCATTATTTATCACCGATTACTTTAGGAACTTTAAAATGATGTTCATCTTTTGATGGAGCATTTTTCAAAGCATTTTCAGTTGAAATTGATGGCTTCAGTTCATCTTCACGGAAAACATTTGTCTGCTCAACTGGATGAGAAAGCGGATTTACATTTTCTGTATCTAACTCATTAAGTTTATCCATGTAGGATAATATCTCATTCATTTGAGGTGTGAAATTTTCAAGCTCTATATCATTGAATTTTAATCTTGCAAGTTCAGCAATTTTTTCAACATCTTTTTTAGTAACCGCCATTAATCATATTCCTTTTGATTGCTGATAATAATCTCTCTAACTTTTTCCATTAACGCAAGTTCATCTTGTTTTGTTTTAATATTGGCAGTCGGTATTGGTCTATCAAAATGAAGATAAATTGTTCCGCTTTTAAGTTTAAACGTACCTTTGGGCATAATTTTTTTGGTACCATTTATTGTTATCGGAACAATAGGATAACCGCTATGTGCAGCAAGATAAAAAGCACCACGCTTAAAACTTTGCACTTCTCCAGTTTTACTCCTTGTGCCTTCAGGAAAAACAAGTACTGATATTTTCTTTTTATCCATTACTTTTTTTGCTTCTGTCAAACTATTCATTGCAGCTTTTGGATCGTTTCTATCTATTACAACATACGGACCCAAATAAAGCTGCCAACCGAAAAATGGGATACGAGCAAGTTCTTTTTTAAATATCATACTCAATCGATTTGGAACGCCCCATTGCAAAGCTGTTATATCAAGTTGACTTGAATGATTTGATGCAAAAACATAAACCGCTTTTCTATCAATATTTTCAAGCCCTGTTACCTTTACCCTAACACCCGAAATCAATAAAATTCCACCAGGAAAAATTTTTGCAATGTAATGATAAATAGTAAAGCTTCTATCAATAAAAATAAAAATCAAACCAAAGATTGAACAAATAAAAGTATGAATTACAATTAAAAATATTTTAAAATACGTGATCAAATTAAACCTCAGATAGTATTTCAGTGGTTATTTCGATGATACCCTTTTCACTCATAAAATTTTTTATGGCATTAATTCTGTTTTTGATCGATGGATGTGAATAGAAAAACCATTCAACAAATGGATGAGGTTCTCTATCGCCGAGATTTTGATCTGTAAGTTTATTTAAAGTTTTAATAAAACTTTCAGGTTTTTGGGTTGATTCAACTGCATATCTGTCGGCTTCATATTCATATTTTCGAGATAAAATGTTTCCTATTGGAGAATGAATTAACCCAATTATCATTGCCCATAAACTAAGCAAAGGGAGAGCTGCAACTTGAGCTATATTTTCAAAATCAAACCAACTTAATGAATATTTATATAGTAATGCGATAATAAAAAAAGTCAGGAAACTTGATACAGTTCCAAAGATTAAGTTTTTAATTATGTGTTTATGCTTATAATGCCCAAGTTCGTGAGCAATTACTGTTTCAATTTCGTCTTTTGAATAATCATTCAGCAATGTATCGCCAAGAATTATTCTTTTAGTTTTTCCTAATCCGGTAAAAGCCGCATTTGCTTTCTTTGTATTCTTACTCATATCAAAACTAAAAACATTTTCTACTTTTATTCCGGCACCTTGTGCAAGATTACCGATTCGCGTTTTTAATTCTTCATCATTTAATGGAAGAATTTTATAAAAGATTGGAAGGATAAGTACTGGAAATAGTTGAGAAAGCACAACCGAAATCAAAAACATTGCTGAAGCAAAAATCAGCCACCATAAATCACCGAATTGATTTATTATATAAAAGAAAAGTAATAGAACTGGAATTCCTATTACCAAACCGACTAACATTGATTTTACATTTTCTAAAAAGTATTGAAAAAAAGATTGATTTGACAAATTGTATTTGTGCTCTAAATAAAATCCAGTATAGATATTTACCGGCATAAATAAAACCGAACTAAATATTCCCATCACAAAAACAAAAATCATAAAAACTAAATATGAGTTTTCTGTGAATGTTTGAATAAAATTTTGTAAAGATAGACTGTATCCTAAAGCAATAAAAAGATAAAGCAAAATAAAACTTATTATTGCTTTAACAATACCGATTGCAAGCTTAGTATTATTATATTTTTTTGAATCCATATAGTTAAAAATAGCAACTGAATTTGTGGCAATCAATTTTAGAATGGTTGTTATATCTGACAATTATTTTTCCTAAGTTTAGGAAGTAAACAATTATTAGAGAGGATCAAATGAAAAAAAATAGCATTTCCTTTTTTACAACTGCTTTTTTTATTTTGTTTTTTGCATATCAGACAAATGCACAAGTAACACTACAACTTGGTGCTGGACTGGGTTACTCAACACCAACTGGTGATTATGGCGGAAATACGACTGAATTTTACAATGGTACAAAATACGGGATGGAATCCGGTTTTAATTATCATGCTAAAGGACGTGTTGGACTATTGTTTTTAAATATCTTTGGCGAAATTGGATACACAACTTTTAGTGGTGAAGGTGAAGCTACACCCGGACAAGGAAATATCAATATTTCTAATAACGTGTTTTCTATGAAAGTTGGTCCTGAATTTCCAATAAACATTCCGCTTTCACCAATAACCCCATATCTAATGGGATTTGTTGCTGTGAATACTTTCTCTGGTGATGTTGAATTCCAAGGTGTTACTGGAGTGCCTAGCGGAACGTATGACCTTGCCAGTGCAACAAGAGTTGGTATTGGCGGAGGGGGTGGGGTTACGTTTAGTATGGGTCCTATTAAATTAGATTTAAACATCCAATATCATTTAATAAATTTTACAGGCAATGAATACAAAATTGAAAATGCAACTTCACATGATAGACTTGATAATTATACTTCATTGAATGATGGTAAAGATCCAGCCTATTTAAGCGGAAGTGACGCACATTTTATAAAGGAAGATCGTGGTATTGGAGCAATGGAGTTTAAGTTAACTGCATTATTTGGATTGTAAAACACTTACCGTTTAAGGCAAACCCAATTCTATTTTGAATTGGGTTTGCTGTATTAAATTCAAAAGCATTTCGCTATTTACTTACCTGGAATTTCTTGTCTTAACTTAATTGGTTCTGCTTTCTTCTTTCTCATCTTTAGATTTAGCATCTCTACAAATACACTAAAGGCCATTGCAAAGTAGATGTATCCTTTAGGAATGTGTTGATGCAATCCCTCTATAATTAAAGTGAAACCAATTAGAAGTAAGAAACTCAATGCAAGTATTTTAATTGTAGGATGGTTTTCAACAAAATCACTTATCGATCCTGAAAAGAACATCATGAATATTACAGCGATAACTACTGCAATAATCATTACAGGCAAATCATTTGCCATCCCAATCGCTGTAATAACTGAATCAAGTGAGAAGACAACATCAAGTAAAAGTATCTGAATGATGACACTCATAAATGAAGCTTTCGCTTTAACGTTGTGATGCTCTTCTTCACCCTCTAACTTAGAATGAATTTCCATAGTACTTTTTGCAATTAAAAATAATCCTCCAAGAATAAGAATTAAATCACGACCTGAAAGTCCAGTTTCAAAGAGTGTAAAGAATGGTTCTTTTAGTTTTACGATTAGTGAAATTGAAAAAAGTAAAAGTATTCTGGTCAGCATTGCTAATGCAAGTCCAACTAATCTACCTTTCTTTTGTTGTTCTTTGGGTAGCTTGCCAGAAAGAATAGAGATAAAAATTATATTATCAATTCCAAGTACAATTTCCAGAACAGTTAGTGTAAGTAGTGCAATTAATGCTTGCGGATCAGTAATCCATTCCATTTAGTTTGTTTCCTGTGATAAAAATTAGTGGGGCAAAGTTAGAAATCAGATTGGTTAAAATGAAATTTTACAGGGTGGATAATTACAATAATATAAAATCATACTTCGAATTTGCTCAGTGTGACAATTGGATTAATTCACAACCTAGTCATATCAAGCAGTTGCTTGGTTTATTAGTGTGCGAAAGTTGAGTTACTGAGATTGCACGAGAGGCAGATATTACACGAAAAACTTTTTACACCTACTA
>CALLZX010000108.1 GCA_937858935.1 uncultured Ignavibacteriales bacterium
AGTCGGGGTGATAGGATTCGAACCTACGGCCTCTTCGTCCCGAACGAAGCGCGCTACCGGGCTGCGCTACACCCCGAAAAGGTGTTTTATCTGCAAGGCAAATATAAAAATATTTTCAATCAAAGCTGTTTTAATCTTTACTTTAAAAATTAATACCCTTAAGTTTGAATCAAATAAAATTAACCTTTAACTCTATCCGGTGAGATGGAAAAGGATGAAAGAAAATACAAGTAAAATAAAAATAAGGTAACCTCTGAGGATAATTAATCCAAAGAGGCTTTTTTGTATATGGATGTAAAATCAAAAATAATAGATGCTGAAGGATTTGACCGAATCCTTACAAGAATGGCTCACGAAATTCTTGAAAAAAACAAAGGTTCACATAATCTGGTTTTGATGGGAATGAGAACGCGCGGTGAGTTTTTAGGAAAACGAATCGCTGAAAAAATCAAACTTATAGATAATGCTGATATACCATTTGGAGTACTTGATGTAACACTTTATCGTGATGATTTTAGAACAAGATTAAAACAACCGGAAGTTTCTGTTTCAAATATTACATTTGATATAAATGAGAAGGATATAATTCTGGTTGATGATGTTTTATTTACTGGGCGGACAGTTCGTTCCGCATTAAATGCAATAATGGATATGGGAAGACCGAGTTCTATCCAGCTTTGTATATTGATTGATCGAGGTCATCGTGAGCTTCCAATCCGGGCGGATTATGTTGGAAAAAATATTCCAACATCACACAACGAAGAAATAAAAGTTAAAATTAATGAACACGATGGCGAAGATGCCATCTATATTATTGAATCAGAAAAGAAATAAAGAAACATGTCATTATCAAGCAGACATTTATTGGGTCTAAAGGATGTTCCTAAAGAAGATATCCAATTAATTTTAGACACCGCTACAACTTTTCGTGAAATACTTGAAAGACCAATTAAAAAAGTTCCTACACTTCAAGGTAAAACAGTTGTAAATCTTTTTTATGAAAGTTCAACGAGAACGAGAATTTCTTTTGAACTCGCAGAAAAAAGATTATCTGCAGATTCAGTGAACTTTGCAGTTTCCGGAAGCAGTGTTAGTAAAGGTGAGACATTGAAGGATACAGTACGAAATATCGAAGCTATGAAAGTTGATATGATTGTTGTTAGGCACGCTTGTGCGGGAGTTCCTTTGATGCTTACAAAGTTATCGGATTCAAATGTAATAAACGCAGGCGATGGAATTCACGAACATCCAACACAAGGATTGCTTGATATGTATTCAATCCGTGAAAAACTTGGAAAACTTGAAGGATTAAAAGTTTGTATTGTTGGAGATGTTGCTCATAGCCGCGTTGCACTTTCGAATATTTATGGATTGAAAACGATGGGCGCTAAAGTTTCTGTTTGTGGTCCTTCTACAATGATTCCAAAATATTTGGATGAGCTTGGCGTAGATGTAATTCACGATATTGATGAAGCGATTCAGGAAAATGATGTACTTAATGTTTTAAGAATTCAGCTCGAACGAAAAGCGCGTGAATATTTTCCTTCAATTAGAGAATACTCTAAGTATTTTGGAATTGATAGAGAGCGATTAGAAAAAAATGGTAAAGATATATTAATACTTCATCCTGGCCCTATAAACCGGGGTGTTGAGATCTCGTCAGAAGTCGCAGATGGATCATCGCAAATAATTTTACAACAAGTTACAAATGGAGTTGCCGTTCGAATGGCAGTACTCTATTTACTAGGAACACTTAATTAGAAAGTTTTGAAAATGAAAGTAGTATTAAAAAACGTAAACATTTTAAATCCGCACCAAAATGTTAATGAAAAAAACGTAAACATTTTAATTGAAGATGGTAAATTCAAAAACATCGGCAAAATAACTGATTCAGAACTAAAGGATGCTAAAGTTTTTGAATTGGATGGAAAGTATATCGTTCCTGGATTTTTTGATATGCATGTTCATTTGCGAGAGCCCGGCAGGGAAGATGAAGAAACAGTTGTAACAGGTTGTAATAGTGCGGCTAACGGTGGTTTTACCGGAATTGCCTGTATGCCGAATACAGATCCGGCAATTGATTCAGCGGAAGTTGTAACATTAATAAAGAAACAAGCCTCAAATCATTTAGTTGATGTTTATCCGGTTGGTGCTGCAACTGTTGGAAGAAAGGGTGAAGTGCTTTCTCCAATGGCAGAACTTAAAGATGCTGGTGTTGTTGGATTTTCTGACGATGGAATTGCAATTAAAACTGCTTCAATTCTAAAACGATCACTTGAGTATGCTAAAATGTTTAACCTTCCAATCATTGAACATTGTGAAGATGAATCACTTGCAGGTGGTGCAATGAACGAGAGTATTAACTCCACATTGCTTGGACTTCCTCCAATTCCATCAGTTGCTGAAGATCTGATTGTGATGCGAGATATTCTGATGGCAGAATACACAGATGCTAAAGTTCATATTGCTCATATAAGCAGTAAAAAATCGGTAGAGATGGTTCGTGAAGCAAAGAAAAAAGGAATAAAAGTTACGGCAGAAGTTGCACCGCATCATTTTACATTAACAGATGATGCTGTTAAAACTTATGACACAAATGTAAAGATGAATCCACCGCTAAGAACAAAAGCAGATGTTGATGAAATCATTAAAGGATTAAAAGACGGAACCATCGATTGTATAGCCTCAGATCATGCACCGCATTCACTTGAAGAGAAAGAGATGGAATTTGAGTATGCACCAAATGGAATAATCGGTTTAGAGACTCAAATTGGATTAGCTTTCACAGAACTTTATCACAAAAAAGTTTTAACACTTGAACAGATGGTTGAAAAACTCTCGATCAATCCGAGAAAAATTCTTAATCTACCTGTTCCTGAAATCAAACAGGGAGAAGTTGTAAACTTAACAATTTTGGATGTTGAAGCTGTTTGGACAGTTGATAAGAAAAAATTCTTATCCAAATCATCAAATTCGCCTTTTGATAAAAGATTACTCACTGGAAAATCTGTGGGTGTTATTAATAAGTGTATGATGTTTTTTGAAGGAAGCCTTACGAAGATATAAAGATGGTAGTTTTTAGTGATTTTTAGTTCAATCATTGTTCAATTAAATATACAATCTGTTCAAATATCCTTGGTTTATTCACCAATAACAGCTTTTTTATGTGGCATTTATTTTGGGTTATCATATCTGAAAATGAAAACACAGTAAAGGTGACCAAAATGAAAAAGCTATCAATTTTTGCAATCTTAATCATTACAACAATAATTTTGAGTTCTTGTGACGTAAACGATTCATATTACAATGATTATACACCACCATCTCCACCTAGCGGAATTGAAGTTCTTAATGGAGATAACAGAGTTGATATTTCCTGGAATAGAAATAGAGAATCCGATGTTGCCGGATACAATGTATATTATAATTATACATATGAAGGAAAATATACTTTGATTGGGTCCACATCAGGAACATATTTTGCTGATTTAGGTGCCGAAAATGGTATTAAAACTTATTACGCAGTTGCTGCATATGATTATAATGGCAACGAAAGTGAACTTAGTTATGATGTAATCTATTCTACACCGAGACCTGAGGGATTTAATCAATCAATATTTGATTATATAAGATTCCCAAATAATTCAGGTTATACATTTACTACTTATTCAACTGTACCTTATGATGATAATGAAACAGATTTCTTTTTTGAAATTTACCAGGGAACAGGTTATATAAGAGTTTATGATGATACAGATATACAGGATATGGGAATGACATCAGATATTTATGATATTCCTTATGCTCCTTTAAATGGATGGAATCCTAACAAAGAAGAGATTGCACAAATTGGACATACATATGTAATCTGGACTTATGATAATCACTTTGCTAAAATTAGAGTTAAAAATATTACATCTGATAGAATAGTTTTTGATTGGGCATTCCAATTAGTTGAAGGTGAACCACAATTAAAACCAGTTGTAAAAAGTGGTGATCGAAAGTTAGAAAAATTACAATTGGCGAGATAATTAAGATTTTATTACTTTTGTCGTGAACTTGTATTTGAAGTTTACAAATATGGGTTCACGACATATCATTTTAAATATGAAAAATTATTTTTACATACTTATAATTCTGTTACCTCTTTCGGTTCTATTTTCTCAGACCTCAAATCTTACGAGAAAAACGGATACGAAAAAAGGTACACAACAAGAAGAATTAATTTTTAAGGAAATAGAATCCGGAATTAAAGACGCCAATGTTGAAAGAATATCAAAATATTTTGGTCAGCAAACTTACTTTAGTTTTTCAAATGGTATAAATGGATATTACAGCAGTAACCAGGCATATTATGTCCTAGAAGATTTTTTCAAGCTTTATAGAGTGACATCGTTTAAGATGGATAATGTTAAGAGCGATAGCAATCATTCATATGCTACCGGAAAATATAATTACGATAATAAAGGACAGCGAAGCACAGCTCAGGTTTATATCTCTATAAAGAAAATTGGCCACAATTGGATTATTACTCAATTTACAATTAACTGATGTTTAAGAGGATAACTGAAAAGTTTAAAGGCGATAGAAAATATTTCTCTATCGTCTTTTTTATTTTAATTATACTGGGTGTATCCGGTATAGTTACAGAATCAGTTATTAATCGGACCAAAGAAAATTGGGAAAGCATTTTAATTGACAAGATTTCTAGAATTCAAGAGTCAATTAAAAATGATTTTGAAAGCAAACAGAAGGATTTAGTTAATAAATTAAATCTCGTTCGTCAGGATCTTAGAAAATCTCTAACACCAGAAAGTGAATCTTATAAAGAAATAGTAAAGTTAATTAATGATGAAGTTTTTGATAATTATTCAATAGAGATTTTTGCCCCAAATGGTAAGCTAATTGCGTGGAATCATATAATTGCTGTTGAGCAGGATGAATTATTTCCTTTAAGTTTTCCTTTAGGTGAAGCTTATTTTCTTTCGAAAGATCTGCTAAACTATTTATCAATCATAGACACAACACATCTGGAATCCGATATCTTTTATATTGCTATCTCAACTCCCATTGAAGAAAAATTTAGAATAAATAACCAGTATTCGAAAAATATCAGTTTTCAAAAAGAACTAATTACCAAATACCAAACTGACATCACAGTTGATTATTCTCCATACACAGAAAAATCGAAAGATGGACGAAGGTTTTCATTTGAACTAATTAATTCTAAAGAAGATAAAATAGGAATGGTTTCATTTCAAAAACCATTACTTAACAATTCTATAAACCAGCTTAAGGAAACTGCGACAAAAATTCAATCATTGCTGGTTGTAATCGCTTTGTTATTTGTAGGATTTGGATTGAATACTGATTTTAAAAAATTAGATTCATATCTATTTAGGCTAATTTTATTATTAGTTTACCTTACGGCTTTAAGAGCGCTTATATTTGTTTTTGGATTTCCTTCAAATTTTATTAATGGGCCACTTACCGATCCTTCGTATTTTTCATCACCTTTCGGATGGGGAATTGTAAAATCGCCAATAGAGTTTTTTACTACAATAATATTTATTGTTCTTATATCAGTGCAGATTTTTAGATATACAAGAAATTATCTGTATTCAACAAAAACAATTAAGCATAAATATATTGGATACATTGCTTCAATAGTTTTGTCAATAATAATCTTCTTAATATTAAGAGGATTAAGTGCATCTATCAAAAGTATCATATTTGATTCAACAATAAGATATTTTAAAGAGCCAAATATTCTTCCGGATTTGCCATCGCTTGCGATGAACTTTAACATGCTGCTGCTATCATTTGCATCTGTACTGGCAATAATGGGTGCTCTAAATTTGATTATTAAGTTTTTAAAAATTGATATTAAAAAATTAAAAAAAAGTATCTTACTTATCATTCTGATCGTAGTTGCATCAATAGTATTTGCATCTTCATTTCTCAGCAAAGATCCATTAATTACTCCTGTTATACTTTTAATCTTCATAGTACTTTTATTTATACTATTTTATCAGATTAATTTTAAAAATCAGAACTCTGTTTATAATTATTTATTTATTCTGTTAATAGGTTCCATTATTTCGATCTCGATGTTGAACTTTTTCAATTCAAAGTTGGAGAGAGAATCATTAAAAACTACAGCATTGGAAATCAACAGAGCAGATTCAAATTTTCTTTCATATATGCTTTATAAAACATTAAGTGATATTAAAGATAGAACTGATATTGTGAAGATATTTGGTGATCGTTATGCCAATTTTGATGCGCTTGCTTTTAAAATTTGGGGAGACAGTCAAATGCAGCGCGAATCTCTTAATTCAGGAATCAGATTTTATGATAGATTTCAAAATGTTATCGGTGAGTATTTTGTAGGATTAAATCCAGACAAAAAGATATTTAATTATTTAAGCAAAGATGATGAAATAAATATTGTAGAACTTGAGAATAAAGAAGTGGGAACAGGTAAGTATTATGCAGGTGTAATTGAGATTGAGGAAAGAGGAATAACTAAAGGCTATATTTCAGCGTTTGTTAGTTATGATATCAAATCAATTGGCGCATTAAATTTTCCTGATTTCGTTGAGTCTAATCTTTCGATACTAAATAGAGTTATTGATGTAAAAAAACTTAAAATATTTCAGTTTTATGGTTCAGAGTTATCAGAAGTTTACGGAGATATATATCCATCACGTGATCAGATAAAACAAATTCAGCAAACAGAAGTTGACAGTTTGTTTAACGAAGCCTGGCTTAAAATTAAATTTGACACTGAAACTTATGAAACATATTTGCTTAGAATTCCGGATAATAACTCAGATATCACCACAACTGTATCAGTGGAAGAAAAAGCTTTCTCCTGGAATCTTTTTAACTTCTTTAAAATTTTTATAATTCATTCTTTGTTTATAGTTCTTGCTTTCCTTATTATAGTTATAAGTCGCGTTGGTAAATTAAACCTAAGTTTTAAATCAAAACTATTGTTCGCGTTTTTGCTAATTTCAATAATTCCAGTTGTTGTGCTAGCCTTATATAATTCAAATGTTGTTAATGAACGAGCAAAAGAAGGTATATTTAATGAGCTCAGCCAACGAGCAAATTATATTGAAAAACATCTTACCAGTCAGCTTGAAAAGAATAAGAACCGCGATTTAGTTACTGCTTCAGAGAATGCAGCACGAGAATTAGGAATATCTTTTGCACTTTATGAATCCACAGATCAAATCTATAATTCAAAAGATATTTATAATCGGGTTGGATTGTTCGATAAAAAATTAAATCCGCAGGCATATTATCATCTGAATTATCTGCGTTATAAGGAGTATGTGTCTTCTGAAAAACTATATAACTACAAATTTGATTCCTACTATCGAATCATTAACGTAAATGAGAAAGAATATATTTTATCAGTTAATGATGCTTTTAATAAAATAAAAATTCTATTCTCAACCACAGAAATTAACGTTGTTATATTTGGAATTTATTCATTTGCTGTAATAATTATAATAATTATTAGCACATTGTTCGCTAATCAGATCTCTCAGCCCATTCAAAGATTAACTGAGGCTACAGATGCTGTGAGTAAAGGTGATTTAAACGTACAAATTAATCATAATGAAAGAGGTGAGCTTAAAGATCTTTTGGATGGTTTTAATCAGATGACATCGGAGTTAAAAAAGAATCAGATCGAACTTGCCGAGATGGAAAGAGAGGCTGCATGGAAGGAAATGGCAAAACAAGTTGCCCATGAGATTAAAAATCCTCTAACCCCAATGAAATTAGCCTTGCAGCAGTTAATAATATCTTATAAAGATAAGAGCAAAGACTTTGACAAATTGTTTGAAAAAGTTTCTCATACAGTACTAAATCAGATAGATAATCTTAATCAAATTGCGTCCGAGTTTTCAAGATTTGCTAAAATGCCAAGTCTAAAAATAGAACCTGTGAATATGCTTGAAGTATTAAGTGATACTGTAAATATGTTCATACATGAAAAAACTTCAATTCAAATAAACACTGAGTTAGATGAAGCTTTTATAGAAGCAGATCTTAGTCAGTTGAGAAGAATGTTTATTAATCTTATCCGTAATGCGATGCAGGCAGATGCAACAAGTATTAATATTGATCTGAGAGCTTCTGATACAAAATATGTTATTCTCTTTAACGATAACGGTAAGGGAATTAATGATGCAGAAAAAGACAAAATATTCGATGAGAATTTTACTACAAAAAAACAGGGAATGGGTTTAGGATTGAGTATGGCTAAAAGATTTATGACAAGTTTAAATGGTGAAATAAATCTAAAATCTAGTAAACCACAAGAAACAACCTTCGAAATTCTATTTCAACAAAAAACCCAAATCCAATAACTTGATAAATGAGCAAATTAACTCCTCATCAGGAACTTGTATTAAACACAACCGGGCATATGGCTTTAACAGCAAATGCTGGTTCAGGTAAAACATTTGTTCTTGCTAGAAAATATCTAGATGCCCTTCTAAAAGAAAACCTGGAAATATCTAGTGTTGCTGCAATCACATTTACTGAAAAAGCAGCAAGTGAACTTTATCAAAAAATATCAATACTTATAGATGAAAAAATTGATAGTAGTAAAAGTATTGCAGAAAAAAAACAGCTAGAAAAGATACGGAGACAATTAGTTTCGGCTAACATTTCTACCATACATTCATTTTGTATTAGTGTTTTGCGTGAATATCCTGTTGAGGCTGAACTTGATGCCCGCTTTATTCCAATTGATGAAAAATTATCTGAAGAACTTATTGAGCTTTCTGTTGAGGAGATGATACGGTCTTCATTTGAAAATGAATTGATTAAAGAGGACCTAAAATATTTAATCAGAATATTCTCGTCTAAAATTAAACTTCAAAACCAAATTGTAAAACTTATTAATAATCGTAAAAATGTTTTTTCAGTAAAAGAGAGAATCTACTTGCTGAGTGAAGACAAAATTGCTGAGTTTTTCTTTGAAGAATATTCTAAAAACTTTTTAATTATATGGAATAAACAGAGAAACTCTTTCATTGAAATCATTAGGATTATTAATGATGCAGTATACAAGGACGATCCAAAAAATGTAATTGTAGCCGAGCTGTATTCAAGACTTGAAAAATTATTAACTGAAACAGAATTACCACAATTACTCAAGCTACTAGATGAACTAAAATCTTTAGCTTTTACGGATAAATATCAGATTCGTAAACGTGGTTTTCTTAAGAAAGAATCAGTAGAGATCCTTGCTGATGAAATTAGTTTAGCAGAAGACTTAATGAAAAGCATTCATGCTTTTCAAATACCAGAGAATCATAAAGAAATAGAGTTAGAATTAGCAAAATTTGGTAAGAAACTTCTAACTTTTTTTGAGTTTGCATTAAGTGTTTATGAAGGCAAGAAAAAGAATGAGGGCTTTATCGACTATGAAGATATTCTGCTTCATACAAAATTATTGTTAGAAAATAACGGTGTACAAAAAGCAATCTCTGATAAATATAAATTTATAATGGTTGATGAGTTTCAGGATACTAATGAAATTCAATATCAAATATTCCTGCCGATTCTAGATTACTTAAAAGGAGGAAGATTATTTATTGTTGGTGATGAGAAGCAAAGCATTTACAAATTCCGTGATGCTGAAATCGAAATATTTAATCTTACCAGAAGTGATATTAGAAATTCAGTTGGTGAAAATAATCTTTTGGTTCTGCCGGATAGCTTTAGAATGACTCCTGCAATTTGCACATTTTGTAATTACATATTTAAGCGCTTATTTAATGAACCGGATGAAAGCTTTGGTGAAGTTCCCGCAACAGATTTAGTTTGTGCAAGGGTTGATGACAAAACAGGACATGTAGAGTTTCTGATTTCCAGGGAAGATGAAGAAAGTGTTAAAAATTCTGAAGCTGAGTTAGTTGCGAAGAAAATATCATACTTAATTAAAGAAAATAAATATTCTTATAAAGATATTTGTATACTTGTAAGAAAGCGAAAGTACTTTGCTGATCTTGAAAAAGTGTTTATAAAATTTGAAATACCCTTCACAATAGTTGGCGGCCGGGGATTTTATCAAAGACAGACTATTGCTGATGTTTTTAACTATTTATCTTTTTTAGCAGATGAAAATAATAGTACTGCATTAGTCGGATTATTGCGATCCCCATTTTTTAATGTTTCAGATTCTAAACTTTTTGAAATATCACTTAATAAAGGCAGAAGTTTTTGGAGAAAACTTAATCTTGCAAATTATGATTCAGAAATCGCTAAGATTTCTGAAATATTAAGTGAGAATATTTCAATGTGCAGCTCAATTAGTCTGCCAGATTTAATCCATAAAATCATTAATGACAGAAATTTCTTATCAATTATTTCATCGCGTAACGATAGTGACCAGGAAGTTGCCAATTTAAATAAGCTTATAAGTATTGCCAGAAATTTTAACGCAGTTGGGTTTAGAAATCTGTATGATTTTTTAACATTTATGAAAGATTCGATTGCAAACTTAGCTGATGAATCACAAGCTTCAATTATTTTAAATACGGACGCTGTTCAAATGATGACGATTCATCAATCGAAAGGATTGGAATTTCCAGTCGTATTTTTATTTAAAACTGATGAAGCTGGAATTTCAAACTCAATAAAAACCGGCGAGGTTAAAGTTGATAAAAAATATGGACTGCTAACCAAGGTTCCTGTTGATCAAAATTATTTTGAAGAATATCAAAGTGCGCCGATTGCTCTGATGCATAATTATTTTGAAGAAAAGAAAAACAACGCTGAACTTAAGCGACTTATGTACGTTGCATTAACCCGAGCTAAAGATGAACTTTATATAACTTCAGCAATCAAAAAAGATGCATCTTTCAAAAAAGATACATTTATAAATCTCTTAGCAAAGGGATTAAAAAGTGATTTTTTAGGTGATGAAATAATTTTGAGTGATGAATTAGAACTATTAAGAATTGAAAACGAAAGCTTTGTAAATAAAAATCTGCAACTAACTCTTAGGATTCCGATTACAACTGAAATTGAATTAGAATTGAGCGATCGGGAAGATAAAATTCAAAATGTTGCTCAGGCTGAAATAAATACAACTCCAATATATTCTCAGGAAAAAGGTGAAATAATATCTGCTTCCAAGGTATCAATTTATAGTCAATGTCCTTTAAAATATCTTCTTACTTATGAATATGGTTTTGGAAAGTTAAATTCTGATTTTCTTCATTTTAGATTTGATGGAAAACTGAAAAACCGAAAGTATTTCTCAGACGCTGCATTAGAAGATGAAATTGATGCTGATGATTTTAGATTTGAATCGTTTGAAAATGAAATTAAAGACTATGATTCGGCATTGTATGGAAGATTATTTCACAAAGCTATGGAAAAATCATTTTATCCGAACCAAATTGATGATTTTGTAAGCGATGAATTTGGAGTGGAATTAAAAGATGGACAGATATCTGAAAAAATACTCCATCGATTGCAGAATGATTTGAAATTATTTAGTAAATCCAAATCGTACGCACTTCTTTCTACGGCTAAGAATTATAAAAACGAGTTCGAAATTTATGTAGCTGATCATGATTATTATTTGCACGGAATAATCGATAAAATCATTTTTAATGAAAAGAAAATATCCATTTATGATTATAAAACTGATGATATTGAAAAAAAAGAAATTAAGAAACACTCGGAATATTATTTAATGCAATTGAAATTTTATTTATATATTGCAAGCAAGTTATTCAGTGAGTTTGACAATTTTGAGGGTAGTTTGGTATTTGTAAAGCATCCGGATGATATTGTTACACTGAACTACGATAGAAGCAAATTAAAGGAACTGGAAAAAGAAATAACGGATATTATAAATTCAATAAGAATGAAGAATTCCGAAAAGAATATAAAACATTGCAGAGTATGTTCGTTTTCTGGATTAACAAATAAATGCATAATCAATTAAGGGGGAGACAACAAAGTTAGAATATGAAAAAGCAAATAACACAAATAAGAGACATTGAAGAAATCGAGAAACACCTTATTCAAGCTCAATCAGGAGTGATTTGCATACATCTTGCAAATGAAAAACTTATGCAGTTTGCTTGTAATTTTATTTATCTTGATAAAAATATTTATACATATCTTGACAGCACAGATGAAAATTATGAACACGTTAAATATGGTTCAGCAGGAAGTTTTTCGGTTTCATCGAGTGAAAAATTAACTGGGAAGATAAAAGAGTTTACTTATATATTGTCTTACATTACAATTAATGGTGAGATAAAAGAAGTTGATGATAGTAAACTTAAAGATCAGATAGCTGAATTATATAGATTGAAATATTCGCCATCAATTAAAGCTGATGAATATGATATTATGGAAAATCTTAAACCTGTTATTCTGGATACAAATGAAATCAAAGCTCTGATCGAAGAAGGAATATAAATCTAAATATTATTTAGCGTATTTTTGAGATGACATCTTTTCTTTAAGATGTCATCTCTATTTTTAGGTAAATAGCTCATTAACTTATTCTCTACTTAACTAAGGAGAATTTTCTTGTTAAACTACGTATGGCTCTCTTTATTGTTCCTCGGACTTGCTTCCGCACTTTTTATTGATATTTCTGATATCACTCAAAACACATACAAGAATGATGTTCCACTTACCGTTACAATTAAATCTTCAGCAATAAAATCAGTTGGCGGATTTGATTGTAAGGTAACTATCCAAAAAGAAAATTATAACAAATTCTTTAATTCAAAAGAAACAGATAATATTGTTGTGAATGCTGTAGGTTCGTTCACAGATGATAAAAAAGCAATTCAGCTTTATGTTAAAACGGATGAGAACACTCCAGAAAATTTTATGGTAGTGGCAAAAGCTTCAGGTAAAGATAATGACATACTAGCAAGAGCGAGCATAATATCTAAGCAAGATAGTGTTACCTATTTATCAAAAGTTTATTTTGAAAAAATAAGTTTTCTTTCGATGAAGAGAGTAACAAATGATTCTATCAATATCGCGGGAACAGCAGTTGAAATTGCATTAGGATTAATCGGCATAATGGCTATGTGGCTTGGTGTTATGAAAGTTGCAGAGCAAGCCGGCTTGATTAAAATTATTGCTAACTGGTTAAAGCCAATCACTAAAAAACTATTTCCCGAAATTCCTCCAGATCATCCAGCAGTTGGTGCAATGGTTATGAATATATCTGCCAATATGCTTGGATTAGGAAACGCCGCAACACCGTTTGGACTAAAAGCGATGGAAGAAATGGATACATTGAACCCAAATAAGGGAACTGCAACAAACTCGATGGTTACATTTTTAGCAATTAACACTGCGGGAATGACAATTATTCCTGCAACAGCAATTGCAATTCGCGCTGCCGCCGGGAGTGCAGATCCAACAATCATTATTGCTACTTCTTTGTTTGGTTCAACTTGCGCTACCATAACAGGATTAACAGTTGCAAAACTTTTTGAAAAATTTCCGATTGAAAAAAACGGATACGGCAATTGGTTTAAAAGTAATCTTAAATTTTTTATTACCTTTCTTTCAATCATTTCTGTTTTGATACTAACATTTGCAACTGGATTTTCTTCAGTAATTGCTTCCGCATTTAGTTTTCTACCTCCAACATTTTTTAAAGATATGATTCAGATTGTATCAACATTGGCAATTCCATTTTTCATATTTGTTTTTGTTGGATACGGTGTAATAAAAAAAGTAAAAGTTTACGAACAGTTTGTTGAAGGCGCAAAAGAAGGATTTAACATTGCGATAAGAATTATTCCATACTTAGTTGCAATGCTTGTTGCAATAGCCATATTCAGAGCCGGCGGTGCGATGGATAACTGGTTAATTCCATTGCTACGTATTGTTACAGATCCAATAGGAATGCCCGCAGAAGCTCTTCCAATGGCGCTGATGCGTCCATTATCCGGAAGTGGTTCTCTTGGCGTAATGGCAGATATAATTGCTGTTCACGGTGCAGATTCTTTTATAGGCATATTAGTTTCAACATTCTTTGGAAGTTCTGAAACTACTTTTTATGTTCTCGCAGTTTACTTTGGTGCAGTAAATATAAAAAACACTCGCCATGCTTTAGCCGCAGGATTAGCAGCCGATGTTGCAGGAATGTTGGGTGCCTTGTTTATAGTTAAGCTTTTGTTTGGGTGAGATATAAAAAACACATAGAATTTTATTATTAACGATATTAATAGAGCATAATGAATAAATTATCAAAATTATAATGAGCGATTATAATTATAAATATGATGTTGCGTTTGCTTTTTTAGATAAAGATGAGCCTTTAGCTAATCAGATAAATGATTTAATAAAAGATAAGCATAGCACTTTTCTATATCCCAAAAAGTTAGAAGACTCATCAAATTCAAAATCCGAAAAAATATTAAGTGATGTTTTCGAAAAGCAATCGAGAGGTATTGTTGTTCTGTTTAGTAATAAATGGGGCACAACCCCGTGGACTGCAATAGAAGAGAAAGCAATAAGAAATCGCGCTTCATTGGAAGGATTTGATTTTCTGCTTTGTATCGCACTGGATAATCCCCCTGAAACTCCCAAATATTTATCTCAAACTCAAACATGGACTGGACTTTCAAAATCGGGGGTGAAAGGTGCTGCAGTTGTAATTGAAGAACTAGTATCATCATTAAAGGGTGCGACAAAAGACGAATTAAAAATAAGTATTAGAAAAGATTCTAAAAGAATTCCTCAAATTGAAGTTGAAAGCTCAAAATTTCTTGAATCCGTAAGCGGTCTTGAAATTGCCACACTTGAATTAAAAAAATTATTTATTGCACTTGAGGCTGAAAAAAATAAATTTCAGAAAAGTGATAAAAATTTTCCAATCAGGTATAGTAAGAGTGATAGGAAATGTATTGTTGAATATGGATTATACTCAATAATGTTTTATTCGCAGACTGAAAAAGGTAATATGCTTGTGGATTTACCTCTTTACTTTGAACTACAAAAGCATGATAGCTCATCCAACAGGCTAAACATATTAGCCGTGGAAGAATACCACTTTGAGGTAAAAAAAGTTGGTGAATATGGGTGGATAAAACAAGCAGATAATGATCATTTCATCTCCTCAAAAAAATTGGCAGAGTATTCTATTAGTCTTTTACTAAGTCAGACATAAAATTTAAGAGGTACAAAATGAAAACCACGTTATTTATTTTGTTCGGACTTTATTTTTTTATTACTGGCTGCTCACAGTCAACATCACCCGATAATCCAAATTGGGTAGAAGAATTAATTGTGCAGTTTAAGAGCGAACCACTTGGCAATCCTCCTCAATCAATTTGGCGATACAATTACAATGGTCAAATCGTTTATTACGTTCCACCGCAATGCTGCGATCAGTTCAGTACTCTGTACGATAAAGATGGAAAGATACTCGGTGCACCTGATGGTGGATTTAGTGGAACCGG
>CALLZX010000109.1 GCA_937858935.1 uncultured Ignavibacteriales bacterium
CTGCAACCGCTTGAGACGTATTAAAATCTTCATCCATCGCTTCTTCAAATCGCTGGTAAAAAGATTTGAAATCAAACTCAGGTTTAGCGCCGGAATTATTTTTCTTTATCTCATCATTAACTCTATCAACAAGGTTTGTAATCTTCTCCAGTCCTTTTTCAGCACCGGTTAAAAGTTCATCGGTAAAGTTTAATGGCCCGCGGTAATAGGCCTGAGCAAAAAACATTCTTATCGCTTCAGCAGAATATCTTTTCAACACATCTCTTGCTGTAAAAAAATTGCCAAGAGATTTAGACATTTTTTCTTCGTTTATATTCAGAAATCCAAAATGAAGCCAGTACTTAACAAAAGGTTTTCCTGTTGCGGCTTCACTTTGCGCAATTTCATTTTCGTGATGCGGGAAAATTAAATCATTGCCGCCTGCGTGAATATCAAATGTTTCTCCAAGATGTTTGCAGCTCATTGCAGAGCACTCAATATGCCAGCCAGGTCTTCCTTTGCCCCAGGGACTTTCCCAGTAAGGCTCGCCATCTTTCGCTTTTTTCCATAAAGCAAAATCCAACGGATTAGATTTTTCTTCATTAATTTCTATTCGCGCACCTGATTCAAGATCTTCAATATTTTTTCCGCTTAGTTTTCCATATTCACTAAAATGTTTTACATCATAAAAAACATTTCCGTCTTTATTGTAAGCAAACTTTTTATCCTCAAGTTGTTTGATCAAATCGATTATCTCACCCATATGCTCAGTCGCCTTGGGATATACATTAGCTTTTTTGATTTTTAGTTTTGTGATGTCTTCAAAAAAAGCATTGATGTAATCATTAGTTACTTCGCTCGGTTTTCGTTTTTCTTCGTTTGCCTTTTTAATAATCTTATCATCAACATCAGTAAGATTCATAACAAATTTTACTTTGTATCCTTTGTACTCAAGATATCTTCGCACCATATCAGCCATAACGAAAGAGCGCGCATTACCGATATGAAAGTAATCATAAACAGTGGGTCCGCACATATAAATTTTAACTTCATTCGGATCAATTGGAATAAATTCTTCTACTTTTTTAGTAAGTGTATTATAAAGTTTTAGCATAGTATTAGTTTTTTTGTTTGATAATTGATGTTGCAAATATAAAGAAAATGGGAGATTGATTCTTAAAGGTAATCCTGTATAAAAGTCATTTCGAAGGAGTCTTCGACTGAGAAATCTTTTTCACTGATTGATTCAGATTTCTCCCTTCAGTCGAAATGACAATCTAGAAAGTTTTTATTATGCTTGTCTTAGTTTTTCTAAAAGAAGTTTAATATCCTCAGGCAAATCAGAATCGAATCTTACAAGTTTATTTGTATGTGGATGAATGAAACCCAATGTTTTAGCGTGTAAAGCCTGCCTTGGCATTAATTCTAAAAGATTGGTAATTCTGCTTTTTAGTTTAGGTAGTTCGTAACCTGAATGAATTTTATTCCCGCCGTAAGTCGGATCACCGAATATAGGTTTGCCCATTCCCGACAAGTGAACTCTTATCTGATGCGTTCTACCGGTTTTTAAATTGAGTTTTAAGTAAGAAGTAAATTCAAACTCCTCAATAACCTTGTAGAAGGTTGTTGCATCTTTGCCTTCTTTATCACTTATAGTAAATTTTTTTCTATCACTTTTACTGCGTGCAATCTTTGTGCTTATTACACCTTCGGTTTCAGAAAATTTTCCCCAGCAAATTGCATGATATTCTCTTTCTATAGAATGCTTGGAAAATTGTGCAGCTAACTTTGCATGAGTAAAATCATCTTTCGCAACAACAAGCAATCCGCTTGTATCTTTATCAATGCGATGAACAATTCCCGGTCTTCCAACTTCATTTACAGAGCTTAAAGATTTAGTATGATGCAGAAGTGCATTTACTAAAGTACCGGTGTAATTTGCATAAGCAGGATGAGCAACCATTCCAGCAGCCTTATTTACAATGAGGAAATAATCGTCTTCATAAATAATGTCAAGAGGAATTTCTTCAGCTTCAACATCTTCGGGTCTGGGTGAAATTAGCTGTATTGCTTCAACTTTATCAAATGGTTTAACGTTATAATTGGATTTGACAACAACGCCGTTAACTGTTACAAGTCCGGCATCAACTGCTTTTTGTACTTTAGATCGTGTAGTATTTTCGATGTGATGAGTAAGAAATGTATCTATTCGTTCTTTTCTTTTTCCTTCGGGAACATCAATCAGAAATTTCTTTTCGCTTATCAGTCTGCTCATTAATTGTGTCTTCGTTTATTATATATGAGCTGTTTTCACTATGAATAGTTTTAGTTGATTCATCAGAAACAGCAATGTCTTGTGCAGCAGTTGAAGCTCCGTTATCTAAAATAGGTTCAACTTTTTCATCTTCTTCCTGATGTTTTTTATAGAAAAGAACAAGAACTAAAACACCAATTGTTACTGCGGCATCTGCTATATTAAATACAGGCCAGCGATCGTAACTTCTTCCAAATAGAGTAAAATCAAAAAAATCTACATCAAAAAAATCAACAACTTTTCCGTAGAACAAAGGGGAGTAATCAAAGAATAATCCGTAAAAAGTTCTGTCGATTAGATTTCCAACAGCACCGCCGAGTATAAGTGCAATTGCAATTTTAAGACTCCAGCTTTTATCACGAATAATGTAGAGATAAAATATTAACCCAATGCTTGCTACCAGGGAAAAAACAGAAATGATTAATTTAAAGCTGCTTCCAGGATCGTAACCGAAAGCCATTCCGGGATTTTCAACAAATGTAAATCTAAAAAAATCACCAAAGACAGGAATCATTTGCCCAAGATACATTCCTTCATAATTTATATTCAGGAATGGAATCGAGAATCCTTTAACCATTAACTTCGTAACCTGATCAATAACAACAACAGCAAATGATAAATACAGCGCTTTCAACTAATACAAACTCCTTAATATGTATGCTTAATTTTTTCCACCAAATTAAAATTGAATGATAATTTTACTTTTTCTCTTGTTTCTGTTTCATTGGTAAACATAATTGGCTGTGAGGAACAGCTTCCAACCTTGCTTTAGGAATCAACGGACAAGTTGGGCAAAGATGCTGTGGCTCTTCAATACACTCAACACAAATTCCGTATGTACCATTCTCAATTCGTTTTAATGAATCTTCAAGATATCCAAGAAACTTATTTTCTCTTTGAGCGTATAGAAATGTTTTTTCTCTTTCCATAGCATCAGTTCCCTGCTCAGCCATATGAAGCGAGTAAGGAGAATTTTCATTAATATATTCGCCTGTTGTAGGATCAAGCATCTGCTCTCTTAAGTTTTGAAGCTGTTCGAGTATCTCATCTCTTTTTTCCAGAATGATTACTTTGAATTGATCTAATTCCTTTTTGCTGTATCCTTTAATCTTCTTAATTGCAGCAGCACGATTAGCGGCTGTCATTTCAGGTGTAATAAATTCTTCTTCTTTTTTCTTATATATTACTTTTTTTACTTTAGGTTTTTCAATTAGTTTTTTTTCAACGACTGCTTTTTTAGCAACAACTGTTTTCTTAGTTGCAGCTTTAGCTTTCGTTACTTTTACTTTAGATACTTTCTTTGCAGTCACTTTCTTCACTTCCTTTTTCTTGGGTGCTTCTTTCTTTACAGTTTTCTTTGGTGTTACAGCTTTAACAGGTTTTTTCTTCTTTTCTTCTTTCTTCACAACTTTCTTTCCTGGTTTAGTAGTGCTTTTTTTAATGTTTTTCTTAACAGTTTTTTTTGTTGCCATGATAGATTCTCCTCTTATTAGGATTATACCTTTTCGATGTTAATTGAACAATCAAACTCACCTATCTTAAATTCCTGAGTAAATCCGCTGCTCGCTTTACTATTCTCAGTTAATTTTTCTGCAAGAGTTTCAGTTGAAATATATTGATTAAAATTCTTAATAGCTTTAACGAAATTTTCAGAACTGGTAAAATTAATAATAATTTTGTCAGTTACATCAAATCCGGCATCTTTTCTCATGTTCTGAATTCTGTTAACGAATTCGCGCGCCAATCCTTCTTCAATAAGTGCTTCATCAAGTTCTGCATCAATTGCAACAGTAATTCCGGCTTCGGCTTCTACAACCCATCCTGTAATTTCAGTACTTATAATCTCAACATCATCTTTTGAAATTGATAAATCTTCACCATCAATATTCAGCACAATATCTGTACCTTTTTCTATTTTAGAAATCTCTTCTTTGGTGAAGCTTTTAATCGCTTCTGCAACTGCTTTTACTTTCTTTCCAAACTTTGGTCCGATTGATTTGAAGTTTGCCTTGGCAGATTTATTAACGATTTCAGAATCATCAGTTAAGATAAGTAATTCTTTTATGTTTACTTCTTCAAGAATTACATCTTTCATTTTGGATAAAGCTTTATGCTTACTTTTATCAAGTGCAACCATAATTTTCTTTAATGGCTGACGTACTTTAAGATTGTTCTTTGCTCGCATTGCACGGGTTAAGTATACAACGTTCTGTGCAACTTCCATCTTTTCTTCTAAGGATTTATCACGATAAGTTGCTTTTGGAAATTCTGCAAGATGAACTGATTCGAATTTTTCTCGCTTAGTTTCGTTGTTCAGATCGAGATAGATTACTTCAGAAATAAATGGAGCAAATGGTGCTGTTAACTTGCATAAGGTTTCCAAGCACTCATATAAAGTTTGATACGCAGAAAGTTTTTCTTTATTCATTTCTGATTTCCAGAATCGTCTTCTGCTTCTTCTTACATACCAGTTTGAAAGCTGATCGATTGTGTAACTTGAAACTGCACGTGCAGCTTTAGTTACATCGTAATCATTCATTAACTGTTCGTATTCTTCTACAAGTGCATTAAGCTTAGAAATTATCCAGCGATCAATTTCAGGTCTTTCTTCATATGGAATCAAAGCATCTTTAAAATTAAAACCATCTATGTTTGCATAGAGAGCGAAGAAAGAATAAGTATTAACCAAGGTGCCAAAGAATTTTCTTTGTACTTCAACTAAACCCTCTTCATCAAATAACGTTGGTCTCCATGGTGGAGAATTTGTAACCAAATACCAGCGAGTTGCATCAGCACCATACTTATCAAACAAAAGAAATGGATCAACTGTGTTACCAACTGATTTAGACATTTTCCTTCCGGTTTTGTCTAAGATCAATTCGTTAACAATCACATTCTTAAATGCAACGTTATCAAACAACATTGTAGAGATAGCGTGCAAAGTATAAAACCATCCACGCGTCTGATCAATTCCTTCACAAATATATTGTGCAGGAAAATAATTTTTTTCAAATGCCTCTGTATTTTCAAAAGGATAATGATATTGTGCGAACGGCATCGCACCGGAATCAAACCAAACATCAATTACTTCCGGAGTACGTTTATAAATTTTGCCATCCTTTTCGAACAAAATCTTATCAACAAATGGTTTATGTAGATCGATTTTCTCTAAATCTTTTAAAGAAATTCTTTTCCCGTTTTCTTCAATAAATCCATTTCTAACTTCTTCAATACTTCCAATCGCAAATACATCTCCATCTTCACTAATCCAAAGAGGTAAAGGTGTTGCCCAGAATCTATCTCGAGATAAAGCCCAATCTTTATTATCTTCAAGCCAATTGCCGAATCTTCCGCTTCCAACTTCAGGCGGCTGCCAGTTAATTTGCTTATTAAGTTCAACCATTCTATCTGCAATTGAAGTTGTTCGGATAAACCAGGATTCACGTGCATAATAAATTACCGGAACTTCAGGATGTCTCCAGCAGAAAGGATATGTGTGAAGTATTGTTTCTTTTCTGTAAAGCTTACCTTCGTGTTTAAGTTTTACAATAATTCCAGAGTCAGCATCCTTAACAAACTGTCCGGCAAAATCAGTTACTTCATCTGTAAACAATCCACCACGAGTAACAGGCTGCAGCATCGGCAAGCCGTACTTTTTAGAAACCTCATAATCATCTGCCCCAAATGCCGGAGCTATGTGAACAATGCCTGAACCATCAGCCGTACTTACAAAATCACCTTCGATCACATAAAAAGCTTTTTTATCAACAGAACAATATTCCATTAACTGTTCGTATTCAATTCCTGCAAGATCCTTGCCTTTCATCTCTTTAAGAATTTCATATTCTTTATCAATTACAGATAATCTTTCTTTTGCAAGAATCATTGTTGCATATTCTGTTTTGATTTTTACATAATCAATATCAGAACCAACAGCGAGTGCAACATTTGAAATCAATGTCCAGGGAGTGGTTGTCCAAACAAGAAAATGCTCATCAGCATTAACTAGTTTAAATAACACATAAACAGATGGATCTTTTGTTTCGCGGTAACCTAATGCTAATTCGTGTGAGGATAATACCGTTTCTGATTTGGGATCCTGCGGAACGATCTTATAATCTTTATAGATGAGTCCTTTATCAAATAAAGTTTTTAGCGCCCACCAAACAGATTCAATATAATTATTATCAAGTGTTATGTACGCAGATTTTAAATCAATCCAATAACCCATTCGGGTTGTCATCTTTTCCCAGAGATCAAGATAAGTAAAAACTGATTCGCGGCATTTTTGATTATACTTTTCAACGCCGTAATCAAGCACTTCGCTTTTATGTTTTATACCAAGAGCTTTTTCAACTTCAATTTCAACCGGCAAACCGTGTGTATCCCAGCCGGCTTTTCTGTTTACGCGATAACCTTGTAAAGTTTTGTAACGGCACACAAGATCCTTTAAAGTTCTTGCCATAACATGATGAATACCAGGTTTTCCATTAGCTGTGGGCGGGCCTTCGTAGAATGTCCATGATTTATCTTCATCACGGGTTGAAATACTTTTTTCAAATATTTTATTTGATTGCCAGAACTTTAATACTTCTTGTTCTAACTGAGGATAACCTATTTTTTCTAAATTCTGCTTAAACATTTTAATTAACTGTAGTGTGTAAGTGGACTATAATTCTTCGTATTTTTTAATTAATTCTCGTTCTGTATGAATGAACTCTTTAAGTTCTTTTTCTATTCGTTCTTTTTTCAATATTGTATTCTTTGCAGAAAGTTCAGCATCATTAATTAATTTTTGAGCCGCAACTTTGGCTTCTCTTAAAGTTAACTCAGCTTCTCTTTTTGCATCAAGCATTGTCTGCTCATACACATTTATTTTTTCTTTAAGGATAACGCTTTCACGTTCGGAACCTAGCACTTCCTGAAGTGCCATTCCAAAAAACCCCATAGCGCCAAGCATAATATTTCTTAAGCTGTAAAGGATTATGTTTTCAGTAATCAACTGTGAAGCGGAAAAATATTCGTTAAAAAAGATTATGATAAACAAACTGACAATTGTAATTGCAATTATAATTGCAAAAACAATTTTGCCGCCGCGCTGCCATCCTAAAATACGATTGATAAACCAACCGGAGCTAAAACAAAAAATTGACAGCACAAACCAAACTGCAAAATTAAGCTGTCCAAAATCAAACAGGTTTGTGTTTAAAAAATTTGAAAAAAATAAAAACACCGCAAGCAAAACTGCCGCGCCGTAATCAACTAATACTCTTTTGGGTGAGAATGCCATTATATTCTCTTAATTACTTCTTTCATTATTAATGTCATTTTCGGTTCAGCTTTCATCGCTGCTTCAATAATTTCTTCCATATTTACGGGTTTTAAAGATTCAGGAAAACATTCATCTGTAATGATGCTCATTCCAAGAACTTTCATTCCCATATGATTTGCAACTATGTTTTCTGGAATTGTAGACATACCGACAACATCAGCCCCTATCTCGTGCAAGAATTTATACTCAGCTTTTGTTTCAAGATTTGGTCCCGGAACAGCAACGTAAACACCTTTGTGAACTTTTATGTTATTTTCCTTTGCAACTTCTTCAGCAAGTTTTATCAAATCTAATGAATATGCTTCGCTCATATCCGGAAATCTCGGTCCAAGTTCATCTTCGTTTTTTCCGATAAGCGGGTTATCACCAAGTAAATTTATATGATCAGTCATCAGCATCAAATCGCCCTTGCGGTAATCAGGATTCATTCCGCCGCAAGCATTAGAAACAACAAGAGTTTTTACTCCAAGAAATTTCATCACACGAACAGGATAAGTTATTTGCTGCATTGTGTAGCCTTCGTAGTAATGGAATCTTCCCTGCATTGCTACAACTTTTTGTCCGTTTATTGTACCAAAAATTAATTTACCATGATGAGATTCTACTGTTGATAAAGGGAAATGAGGCAACTCAGCATAATCAATTTGATGTTCGATATTAATTTCTTTTACAAGTCCGCCTAAACCTGTTCCAAGAATAATTCCAACAGGATAATTATCAGGAGCATATTTTCTAATTACTTTTAAAGTGTCGTTTATTTTCTGGATCAATTCGCTCATAATATTTTATTTAAGATATCGTTTATATCTATGTCCATTTTGTTTGATTGTTCAATTTTCTTTCCGGTTGTTTTTTCATCTCCGGCTCTTTCTACCTTTAACTCAAGCAGATTTGCCTGTGAACTTACAATTGCCTTAAGCTTTGCAAGAATTAAATCCTTTTCTTCTCTAAGATTAACAACTGCATTACGGATATCGTTAGTGCTTTCGCGCGCTTTCTCAATTATCTGGGATGCTTTTAGTTCAGCTTCTCTTATCATCAAACTTGTTTGCTTCTTAGTTGCTTCCATAGATTTTGCGGAAGATTCCTGAGCGCTAAGAAGAGTATCCTGCAGATTTTTTTCTATCTTTTTAAACTCATTAACCTGATCAGTTAAAGATTCAACTTCGCTTTTTAAAGATTCATTTTCTGTGTTAAGTTTATCAAGTTCTTCAGCTAAACTTTCTAAAAAATTCTGAACTTCATCAGGATCGTATCCACGCATTTTTTTTGTGAATTCCTGCTGACGAATTTCTATAGGAGATATTTTCATACTTGTCTCCAATCTTTTGAGTAATCTCTATCGCCAAAAATTGCACTTCCGATTCTAATCATTGTTGCGCCTTCTTCAATTGCAACTTCAAAATCGCTGGTCATTCCCATTGATAGCTCAGTAAGATTGTAACCTTTATTGTTAATTTGATCTTTCAAATTACGTAAATCTCTAAAACTTTTCCTAATAATATTTGCATCTTCAGTTAACGGGGCCATTGTCATAAAGCCTTTAAGTTCGATGTTCTTTAGCTCTGAACATCTTTTAACCAAATTTAAAATTTCGTTTTCAGTTTCAAGTCCTGATTTGGTTTCTTCTTCAGAAGTTTTTACTTCAAGCAAAATCTTTTGAACCTTACTAATTTTTTCTGCTCGTGAATTTATTTCTTCAACAAGTTCGAGTGAATCAACAGAATGAATTAATTCGGCAGCATTAACAGCATATTTAACTTTATTCTTCTGAAGAGTACCGATCATGTGCCAAACCACTGAATCACCAAGTTTTTCAAACTTAAGTGTAAGTTCCTGTGCACGATTTTCACCAAAATCAGTTAACCCGCAATTTTTTGCTTCGATGATTGCATTTATACCAAAATATTTAGAAACAGCAATGAGTTTTACTTCATCAGGATTTCTACCCGATCTTTTACAAGTTTCTTCTATTTTTTGCCTTAAAACGGCAAGATTTTCAGCAATCATTTTAAAAATAAGGTTGTGAATTTATCCTGATAAATCATAAAAAACAAAGAATTTACAAGGATTTTTATAGTTCAATTAATTTATCCATACAAATATAACCTTAACTTGATTGAAGTGCTTAAAAATATTGGTGAGTTTGTCTTAATTAAACATAAGTTTTGAAGATCGAACACCGAACAAGGAATGTGGAATTATCAAGTTAAGATCAAGAATCGAAATTCGTTATTCCTTGTTCAATATTCGAAATTTTTCTAAAAAAGCCCTAAACTCTTTTCTTCATCTTTCGATAATTAAGTACAACTGGGGCGTATCCTGATTCAGTTCTTAAGCCTCAAGAACTGAAAATTTTCAGAAACAGATAAAAAGAGCTCTTCGGAGCTCTTTTTTTATTCCCGCTATTTCTCTCACAAAATTTTATAAAGATATTTTAGTAATTTTGATTGTTATTATTCACATTTTATTGGAGAAACAATGGGTTACGAATTATTAGATAAAATTAAAGCTAACGCAAAATCAAAAAACAAAACTATTATCCTTCCGGAATCTCACGATGATCGTGTTCTTAAAGCAGCAGAAATTTTAACCAAAGAAAAAATCTGTAAAGTAATTACTCTTGGCAATCCTGTAAAAGTTAATGAAGATGCAAAAAAACTTGGTGTGGATTTAACCGGAGTTGAAATTTTAGATCATACGACTCATCCAAAGTTTGCTGAGTTTGGAAACATCTATTATGAGTTAAGAAAGAAAAAAGGGATGACTCCCGAACAGGCAAGCGAAGTAATGAAACGCGATCTGTTCTTTGCTGCAATGATGTTACGTGAAGGTTTGGTTGATGGAAGCGTGGCCGGTTCATTCGCATCAACAGCTGATGTTATGAAAGCAGGAATACAAATTGTTGGAATGCCGCAGGGAATTTCAATCGTATCAAGTTTCTTTTTAATGTTGTTTAAAGATAGGGCTTTTAGTTTTGCAGATTGTGCAGTTGTTCCAAATCCGGATGCAGAACAGCTTGCAGATATTGCAATATC